>NZ_JBSGEZ010000032.1:0-83370 GCF_053603155.1 Nocardia sp. NPDC004260
CCCGGCCACGAACGGCTCGGCCGGTGAGATGCGCCGCGCCGACGAGGCGCTGCCTCCAGCGGTCGAAGCGCATGCGCCGCAGGCGCGAGTCTCGACCGGAACGCGAGCCATCAAGGGGCCGCGAACACGCAGCGCCGCAGGCGCTGCCGAAAACTAAGGAGATTTCGCGTGCGCGACATGGTGGAGATCGGCATGGGCCGGACCGCCCGGCGTACCTACGAGTTGGACGACGTCGACATCGTCCCCTCGCGCCGGACCCGCTCGTCGAAGCAGGTCTCGCTGTCCTGGCAGCTGGACGCCTACCGCTTCGAGATCCCGTTTCTCGCGCACCCCACCGACGCCTTGGTGTCCCCGGAGTTCGCTGTCGAACTCGGCCGCCTCGGCGGGCTCGGCGTGATCAACGGCGAGGGTCTGTGGGCGCGGCACGCGGATGTCGGCGCGAAGATCGACCAGTTGCTCGAGCTGGTCGGCAAGGGCGGTTACGAGCGCGCCGTGGCGCTGCTGCAGGAGTTGCACGCCGCGCCGATGCAGCCGGATCTGCTCGCCGCCGCGGTGGCGCAGGTCCGCGCCGCCGGCGTCACCGTGGCGGTGCGGGTGAGCCCGCAGAACGCGCGCACGCTCACCCCGGCGCTGCTGCAGGCGGGCATCGACCTGCTCGTGGTGCACGGCACGATCATCTCCGCCGAACATGTCGGCGACGGTGAGCCGCTGAACCTCAAGACCTTCATCGCCGAGCTGGACGTGCCCGTGGTGGCCGGCGGCGTGAGCGATCACCGCACCGCGCTGCACCTGATGCGCACCGGAGCGGCGGGCGTGATCGTCGGCTACGGCTCCTACCCCGGCGCGACCACCACCGGCGAGGTACTCGGCATCGGCGTGCCGATGGCCACCGCGATCGCGGATGCCGCCGCCGCCCGCCGCGACTACCTGGACGAGACCGGCGGTCGCTACGTGCACGTCATTGCGGACGGCGACATCTCCACGTCGGGGCAGCTGGCCAAGGCGATCGCGTGCGGCGCGGACGCGGCCATGCTCGGCGTCCCGCTCGCCGTGGCCGCGGAGGCGCCGGGCCGCGGCTGGTACTGGCCGTCGGCGGCCGCGCACCCGTCGGTGCCGCGCGGGTCGATGCTGCACGTCGACGATCCGTGGGATCTCGGTGGCCAGCCGGTCGGCGACACGGTGCGCCCCAGCCTGGAGCGGGTGCTCTTCGGCCCGTCCGACGATCCGTTCGGTTCGCTGAATCTCGTCGGCGGCCTGCGTCGTTCGATGGCCAAGGCCGGGTACTCGGATCTGAAGGAATTCCAGAAGGTCGGCTTGAGCGTGCGTGCTTGAAGGTGGGCCTGAGCCTGCTGTGGCGCACCCTCCCCATCACCCGGCGATCACCGGAGAAGCGAGTCCTACGAGCGCCGTTCGCGGCCCGGCTCGCGTTCCAGCGGTCGAAGCGCATGCGCCGCAGGCGCGAGTCTCGACCGCTGGAACGTGCCGTGAACACGCAGCGCCGCAGGCGCTGCAAATCGGATACAGCGTTCAGCGCACGCGGGTCGGTTTCGTTCGTGCGCGCAGGAATTGCTGGATCGCGTGGTTCACCGGCTCGGGGTGGGTCATCGTCACCGCGAGTCGGGCTTCGGCGATTTCGATGAAGGTGGCGCCGGACAGCCCGTGCGCCAGTTCCTGGGCGCGCTCGCGGTCCATGCCGCTGTGGGTGGGGTGGATCACCAAAGCGGGGCAAGCGATTTCGCGGAGGCGGTCCAGTACCGAATCCCGGCTGAGCAGGCAGCCCGCCGCCACCTCGATGCCGCGGCGGTCGCGCACCAGCCAGCGTTGAGTCCAGATCGAGCGGTACCACTCGTCGTCGCCGATCAGCCAGGAAGCCAGCTGGTGCACGGCTCGTTCGCGGGAACCGTCGTCGTACCACTCGTCGAGGAATTTCTGCGTCGCGGTGGACTGCTCCGGGGTGGGACCGTGTGCTTCGGTGCTGATCAGGATCAGCGCGGAGACGCGTTCCGGTGCGATCAACGCGGTGCGCAGCGCCGTGAAACCCCCCTGCGCGGTACCGCCGACGACGGCCCGCTCGGCGCCGAGATGATCCAGGACCGTCAGCGCGTCCCTGGCCGCGGTCCAATAGGTGAAGGGTAGGCCCTCGTCCCTGGTGCGGCCGTGGCCGCGGGCATCCCAGGAGACGATCCGGAATTCCGGTGCGAGAGCGGCCGTCTGGGCGGCGAACATGGTGCGGTCCATGAGGAACTCGTGCGCCAGCAGTACCACCGGGCCGTCCCCGCCGCTGTCCTCGTAGTGGATGTCGGCATCGATCGCGCGGGCGAAGGGCACGAGCAGAAGGATAACCAGCGAGCCGGGCCGCGGGTGACGATTCGGGCGGTCGGCTCGCCTCCCAGACGGGGCCGCTGTGCCGATGATTCGCTCGTTTCGCCGCTCACTAAACTGGGCGGGTGGCACAAACCCAGAGACCGGTCCTCGTCGTCGACTTCGGAGCACAGTACGCCCAGCTGATCGCGCGGCGGGTTCGCGAGTCGAGCGTGTACTCGGAGGTGGTTCCGCACACCGCGACGGTGGAGGAGATCGCCGACAAGCAGCCGCTCGCGGTGATCCTGTCCGGCGGTCCGGCCAGCGTGTACGCCGAGGGCGCGCCGCGGCTGGATCCGCGGTTGTTCGATCTGGGGCTGCCGGTCTTCGGCATCTGCTACGGCTTCCAGGCGATGGCCCAGGCGCTGGGTGGAACGGTCGCGCGCACCGGCACCCGTGAGTACGGACGCACCGAACTCAACATCGACGGCGGTTTGCTGCACGGCGGCCTGCCCACCATCCAGCCGGTGTGGATGAGCCACGGCGACGCGGTCACCGACGCGCCGGAGGGCTTCGAGGTCACCGGCACCAGCGCGGGCGCGCCGGTCGCCGCCTTCGAGCACCGCGCGCGCCGGTTGGCCGGTGTGCAGTACCACCC
Organism: Nocardia sp. NPDC004260; assembly: GCF_053603155.1. Classification (NCBI taxonomy): domain Bacteria; kingdom Bacillati; phylum Actinomycetota; class Actinomycetes; order Mycobacteriales; family Nocardiaceae; genus Nocardia; species Nocardia sp. NPDC004260. The sequence goes on from NZ_JBSGEZ010000032.1 coordinate 2,960, forward strand.
GGAAGTGCTGCATTCGCCGCACGGGCAGCAGGTGCTGAGCCGGTTCCTGCACGAACTCGCCGGCATCCCCTCCACTTGGACCCCGGCGAACATCGCCGATTCGCTGATCGCCTCGGTGCGCGAGCAGATCGGTGACGGACACGCGATCTGCGGACTGTCCGGTGGGGTGGACAGCGCCGTCGCCGCCGCCCTGGTGCAGCGCGCCATCGGTGACCGGTTGACGTGTGTGTTCGTCGACCACGGCCTGCTGCGGGCGGGCGAGCGGGAGCAGGTGCAGCAGGATTTCGTCGCCGCGACCGGCGCCAAACTGGTGACCGTCGACGCGGTGGACAAGTTCCTCGGTGAGTTGAAGGGCGTGACCGATCCCGAGGAGAAGCGCAAGATCATCGGGCGGGAGTTCATCCGTTCCTTCGAGGACGCGGTGGGCGAGGCGGTGCTCGAGCACGGTGCGGCCGACGGCGCGACGCCGAAGGTCGAGTTCCTGGTGCAGGGCACGCTCTACCCGGACGTCGTGGAGTCCGGCGGCGGCAGCGGCACCGCGAACATCAAGAGTCATCACAATGTCGGCGGTCTGCCCGACGATCTGGAGTTCGAACTCGTCGAACCGCTGCGGTTGCTGTTCAAGGACGAGGTCCGCGCGGTCGGACGCGAGCTCGGGCTGCCGGAGGAAATCGTCGCCCGCCAGCCCTTCCCCGGTCCCGGTCTCGCCATCCGCATCGTCGGTGAAGTCACCGCCGACCGGCTGGAGACGCTGCGCCGGGCCGACGCCATCGCCCGCGAGGAACTGACGGCGGCCGGTTTGGACGCCCAGATCTGGCAGTGCCCGGTCGTGTTGCTCGCGGAGGTCCGCAGCGTCGGCGTGCAGGGCGACGGCCGCACGTACGGACACCCGATCGTGCTGCGCCCGGTCTCCAGCGAGGACGCCATGACCGCCGACTGGACCCGATTGCCCTACGAGGTGTTGGAACGCATCTCCACCCGCATCACCAACGAGGTGGCGGAGGTCAATCGCGTGGTCTTGGACGTGACCAGCAAGCCGCCGGGCACCATCGAGTGGGAGTGAACTCTCGGCCGCCCAGCCGGCGGTGACTACTCGCCGCCGTCATCGCGTGCGAGATCAGCGGGGGCGGTGGAAAGCGCTGTACAGGATCACGCGGCCGAGAAGTACGCCGTTCGTGGTGCCGGGTCTGGGATCGGGCGGTGTGGTCCGGGTGGTGGGTGGCGTCTGATCGGCGGGTTCGTCGCGCTTCATGCGGTTGTCCTGTCGTCGGAATGCGGCCCGGCTACGGCGGCGGTGGCTCGGGGCTGAACGCGAAACGGCCCGTCCAGGTGGACGGGCCGCACGCTCATCGTCGTCTGCGGGGGGAGATCACCAGCAGGATGCCGATGACGATGGCGGCGAGCACGACGATCCAACCGATCGAGATCATGCCGGCCGCGGGCCAGGATGCCGGGCCGACGAAAGCCCACACACTGATCGCGAGGGACAGCAGTCCCGCGATCAGCAGCGAGGCGGCGGGGCCGCGGCGGGAGTCGGTCGTCTCCTTCTTCTCGTTCTCAGCCACGCTGCACCTTCACATTTCCGACGCGGACGTCGACGTTCAGATCGAGCACCGGCGCGCCGGGAGTACCGGGACCGCTGATGCCCTCGGGGCAGAGGGCCTCGGCCATCGTCGCCGTGCACGTGGTGCGGACGGTCATGTCGGCGGGCAGCAGGATGTGGGCTTCGCCCATCCGGACGTCGATGTCCACGGTGCGGTTCTCGGTCAGTTTCAGTGACCGCAGATCCAGCGTGCCGGTACCCATGGTCAGCTTGTAGTTCTGGGCCAGATCGGCGACGGAGGCGGGCGCCCAGGTGCGGTCGCCCAGTTGATCGGATTCGACCGGACCGATCGTGGATGCGAGCAGGACGAACCCGGCGAGCGGCGCGGTGAGCACGAGCAAGCCGTAGCCGCGCCGCAGGAACGCGCCGACCACCAGGCCGAGGCCGATCACGGCCAGTGCCGCCGCGGCGATCCGGCCGGGTGTCATCCATTCCGCACCCGAGGCCGCCGCCGCACCGGCACCCGCCGCCGCGAGGAAGGCCAGGCCGATCACCACCGGCGTGAGGCGCAAGCGCGGACGCTTCTGCGGCGGGGCGACGACGGTGCGGGCCGGGGTGGGCTCCGGCAGGTCCCAGGCGAGGGGAGCTACGCCGAGCGGATCCCAGGACGGCGGGGTCGGGCCGCCGATGATCGCCGGGTGAGCGGCCGCGGGGCCACGCGAGCTCGGAGCGCGGCCCGGGGCCGGAACGTCCTTGCCGAGTGAGATCGGAGCGTCGGACGATGACGGTCTCGTGCCTGGTCCGCTTTCGGCTCGATCGTCATGAGTCGTCTCCGATCCGGCTCCGTCGACCGAATCGATCCGGCCGCTGCCGACCGCCGCCGGGCCGTCTTGATCGCCGACCGTGGCGGGCGAATCGGTCCGGTCGGTGATCTGCGCGTCCGTTTCTCTTTCGTCGGCGACCGAACTCGTCGCTGATCCGGCAGCGGGCATGGCGAGGTTGTCCGGTACCACGGTCGCGTCATCGGCCGCGGGCTTGTGCAGCGGGACCGTCGAGCCGTCCGCGGCGGGCGCGGGCGGCTCCGGGACGTAGGAATCCGGCAGTTTCGTGTACGGCGTGTACACGGCGGTCGGCGGCACGTACAGATCGCCGACCGTCCGGGTCGGTCCTTGCGGGAAGACCGCACCGGGGTAGCCGGTGGCGTTGATCCCGCTCTCCGGGGCGAATCCGCCGAACACTTCGGTGGTCCCGGGTGGCGGGTTGGGGGTGCGCAGGTGCAGCATCCACCAACCAGCCAGCATCAAGGCGAGGCTGATCAGACCGGACCCGCCGAGACCGACACCGACCGGTCCCATCGTGCTGACCGCGATCGCCAGCGCCACGATCAACACGATGGTCTTGGTCTGCGACTGCGAGCTGTGGCCCTTGCCGACCAGCGACTCGGCCGCGGATGCCTGGTCGCCCGCCGCGCTGAGCAGTAGCCAGGCCAGCAGGTAGAGCACGATGCCCGCGCCGCCGAAGATCGTCGAGACGACGAACGCGACCCGAACCAGTACCGGATCGATCTCGTAGCGGCGCGCGAACCCCGCCGCGACGCCCGCGACGGGGCCCTGCTGCGGCAATCGGACCGGCCGGGTCTGCCATATCTGCTGGACCTGGTCGCCGAAGCTCGTTTTCGTCATGTTTCCCATGGTGTGCCGATCCGTGGAATCGGCGCATCGGGGGGAACCCTGAAAAACAGCCTGAACACTTTGGACCGATCCACTGATGCAGCAAACTTGCAGCTATGTACGGGTTCGGCTGGGCCCGGCCGCGTCCGCCCTGGTCGGCGCGGGTGTGGTCGAGCAAGATCAGGGTGAATCCGGATGCTGGCAGCTTCGTCGCCGTGCCAGTATCGAAGACATGTACCCGTCTGTTCCCGCGTTCGACACTCGGGGGTTCGACGCTGCACGTGGGCTGGGACCCGCGCCCGCGCCGGTCCCATGGCCGCCGCAGGCGCGGATCTTCCGCCGGTCGGGCGGCCGGATCGTCGGCGGAGTGGCGGGCGGTCTGGCCGACCATCTCGGCGTCGACGTGTTCAAGGTGCGGATGGCGTTCGTGCTGCTGTCCGCGCTGGCCGGGGCGGGCATCGTCGCGTACGGCCTGCTGTGGATCTTCACGCCCGGTGGGTCGGATCAGGCGAAACCCTCCGGTACGGAGCGGCGGCAGGCGATCGGGCTCGCGATGCTCGGGCTCGGGCTCGCGATCGCCGTGTCCTGGGTGTTCAGCGGTACCGCGGCGAAGGTGATCGCGCCGATCATCGTGGTGGCGGTCGGCGCGGCGCTGGTGTGGCGGGAGTACGACGTCGACGGGCCGCGTTCGCTGCTCGGGCTGCCCGCGCGTCCATCGGTGATCACCTGGTCGCGCATCGTCGCCGGCGCGACGCTGATCGTGGCCGGTCTGGGTGTCGTGGTGCTGGCCAGGATCAATTTGAGCTCGATCGGATCGGCGCTGCTGGCGGTGGCGGTCACGCTGATCGGTGCGGGACTGCTGACGGTTCCGCTGTGGCTGCGCATGATGCGCGCGCTGAACGCCGAGCGCGCCGCCCGCATCCGCAACGAGGAACGCGAGGAGATCGCCTCGCACCTGCACGATTCCGTGCTCCAGACACTCGCGCTCATCCAGCGTCAGGCCGACGACCCGCAGGAAGTGCTGCGGTTGGCCCGCAGTCAGGAGCGGGAACTGCGGAAATGGCTGTTCGAGGATTCCGGGCCCGCGCAGTCGAGCTTGGCCGCGGCCCTGCGGACCATCGCGGGCGAGGTGGAGGACCAGCACGGCGTGAAGGTGGCGCCGGTGACGGTCGGCGACGTATCGATGGACGTCGACGGCTCCGGATCGGGTCTGCCGAAGGAACACTTCACCGCCCTGCTCGGCGCGAGCAGGGAAGCGCTGGTCAACGCCGCCAAGCACGCGGGTGTCCCGGAGATCGATCTGTTCGCCGAGGTCGAGCCGCATCAGGTGAGCATCTTCGTCCGTGACCGCGGCTCCGGCTTCGACCTCGCGTCGGTGCCGGAGGATCGTCGCGGCCTGGCGAAGTCCGTTCGCGGCCGGATCGAGCGCCGCGGCGGCCAGGTGGACATCCTGTCGACGCCGGGTCGCGGCACCGAGGTCCGAATCACCATGCCGCGGACCGATTCCGGCTGCGCCCCCTTGGACGAAGAGCCCGCTCCGGCCGCCCACTAGGCACGCGTTCCGCACCTGCCAGGACGAGACAGGCGTGTGGGGGACGAGTGTGGTACGGGTTGGGGGTCAAGGGTCGGTTAGGAGAAGTAGGTGACCGTGCGGGTCTTTCTCGTCGATGATCACGCCGTTTTTCGGTCGGGTGTGCGTGCTGAATTGAGCCGGGAGACGGACATGGAGGTGGTCGGTGAGGCCGGCGGGGTCGCGGAGGCGGTAGCCGGGATCAATGCCGAGCGACCGGACGTCGTCCTGCTGGACGTGCACATGCCCGACGGAGGCGGGGTGGCGGTGCTGGCGGGTATCGAGCCGGGGCCGGTGTGCCTGGCGCTGAGCGTGTCCGACGCGGCCGAGGACGTGATCGCGGTGATCCGGGCCGGGGCCAGAGGGTATGTCACCAAGACGATTTCGGGAGCCGAGCTGGCCGATGGCATCCGCCGGGTGGCGGGCGGCGATGCGGTCTTCAGCCCGCGCCTGGCCGGTTTCGTCCTGGACTCGTTCACCGGGAGGTCCCCGGTACCCGAGCCGCCCCTGGATCCCGAACTCGACTCCCTGACCCCGCGTGAACTCGAGGTCCTGCGCCTGCTCGCGCGCGGCTACACGTACCGCGAGATCGCCGAATCACTCTTCATCTCGGTCAAAACCGTGGAGACGCACGCCTCCAACGTCCTGCGCAAGACCCAGCAGTCCAACCGCAACGCCCTGACCCGATGGGCCCACCGCCGCCGCATCGACTGACTGCCGTTCGGCTCCGGGTGCCCGGAGGTCAGAGGACCGCGACGATGATCCCGATGATGATGACCAGGCCGATCAGCAGGCCGACGGCGATGGCCAGGGGCGCGTTGCCGGGCTGAGAATCCCTGGTGCGCTGCGGGGGCGTTGCCGCGGCCGCTCCCGCGAGGTTGCGGTGCGGGCGGGGGAGCGGCGTGGAGTGCTGGCTGCGGATCCCGGATGCCGAATTGCGCGCGGCCCAGAACGGGATGGTTCCGTCCTCGGTGCGGACGGGCGCGCCGAGAATGTACGGTCCGGTGCCGGGACCGAAAGCGGCGGTGAGGATTTCGTCGCGCGCCTCGGCCATGGTGGGGCGGCGCTGCGGCGCGGGCTCCATCATGTGCAGCAGCGCCTGGGTGAGCATGCCGCTGCGGGTCGGGGGGATGATCTGCGCCATGGCGGCGCGGTGCACGATGACGTCGCTGTCCTCGTCGAAGCCGTACGGCGGCTGTCCCTCGATCGCGGTGTAGAGCGTGGCGCCCAGGGAGAACACGTCGCTGGCCTTGGTCGGTTGCGCTCCGCGCGCGACCTCGGGGGGCAGGTAGGAGGGGGTGCCGGTGATCACGCCGTCCGGTTCGTCGAGCAGGTCGCCCGCGCCGCTGGAGATGCCGAAGTCGCTGAGTTTCGCCATGCCCACGCCGGTGCCACGGTCGGCGATGAGGATGTTGCCCGGCTTGATATCCCGGTGCACGATGCCGACCGCGTGCGCGGCGGCCAGCGCGTCGGCGACCTGGGCGCCGATCTGCGCGACCTCGATCGGCGGCAGCGTGTCGACCAGCGCGAGCGCCTTCGCGACACTGCGCGACGGCAGGTGCTCCATCACCAGCCAGGGCTCACCGGCCTCGAGCACCACGTCGTACACGGCGATCGCGTGGTCGTGCGAGAGCTTCGCGGCGACCCGGCCCTCGTGCATGATCTGGTTGCGGACCGCGTCGGCTTCGGCCTCGTCGAGCCCGGCCGTGGTGAGCACCTGCTTGATCGCGACGTCCCGGTCGAGCAGGCGGTCGTGCGCCAGCCATACCGCGCCCATACCGCCGCCACCCAGCTTCGACTGGAGGCGGTAGCGGCCTGCGACGAGATATTGGGGGCCGACAGTGGGACGAGCGCGTTCGGTCACGGGTGCAGGGTAACGGAAAATGGGGCTAGCTGGCCTGATTCGTGTTCGCGCATAGGCGAGACATCCGGCACGATCGTGTGTTACGCCCGCCCCGGGTTCGGATGTGTGCCGCAAACCATACCGATGACTGGGCGCCGGGCGTGGTGGCCGGACGCGCGCCACCATACCGGTGAATGGGTGCCGAGTGCGGTAGCCGGGCGCGCGCCGGTCCGTCCCCGTCGAGTCCCGCATCGGGTCGATGCCGGTGGGCGCGCATCCGCGACACGAGTCGCCGCATCTTGACGAAACCCGGGGGTCGGTTTCTACTGAGTCGGTATCGAACGTATATTCGATATCAATCGATAGCTGAATCGGTGCTGACGCTCGAATCGAGGGTCGCTCCGCATGCTTCGCCTCGGGTCCATCGCGGGAAGTGGGTGGTTGAGATGGGTTCGGATGCGATATCGCAGGGAGGGGTGAATCGGGGAGCGCTGTCGCGCGGTGGTGGGCGGGAGGACGCTCCCTCCCTCGCTGAGCTGCGCAGACGCATGGCCGCGGTGCCGGGGCGCGGTGAATCGGCAACGCAGCGGGTCCCGCTCGGCGCCGAGTCGCGCCGAGCGGCTTTGCCGGTGCCCGCTGCGCTCGCGCCGCTGTTGCCCGACGGTGGCTTGGTCACGGGTTCCGTGGTGGCGTACACGGGAGCGAGTTCGTTGCTCGCCGGTCTGCTCGCCGCGGTGACCGAGGGCGGTGGGCACGCCGCGGTGGTGGGCATGCCCCGGCTCGGTCTGCTCGCCGCGGTGGAGATGGGCGCGCAGTTGCGGCGGCTGGCCGTGATCGCCGATCCCGGCCCCGACCCGGTGGAAGTGGCCGCGGTGCTGCTCGACGGGCTCGATCTGGTGGTACTCGGACTCGGGGGCGCCGCCGTCGCGCCCGCTCGCAGCCGGGTGATCGCCGCCCGCGCCCGCAACAAGGGCGCCACCCTGGTGGTCGCCGACGGTCGCTGGCCCGGCGCGTCCCTCCAGCTCGATGCCCGTATCGCGGGGTATGCCGGTCTCGGCCGCGGGCGCGGACGCTTGCGTTCGCTCGGTTTGACGGTCGAAGTGCGCGGCAAGGCGGGACCGCCACGGCGTGGGCGGCTGGATTTGTGCCCGAATGCGGGGCGCGTGGAATGGGTGCTGCGCGAAAAGGCGGCTCCGCCAGTCGAAGCCGTCGACACACAGGAGGCGGTGTCGTGAGTGCCGCGGCCCGCGGTGTGGCGACGTGATCCGGCCGGGAGCGAAGCGGGTGCTCGCCCTGTGGTGCCCCGACTGGCCCGCGGTGGCCGCGGCGGCGGTGGCAGGTTTGCCCACGACGCGGCCGGTGGCGGTGCTGTTCGCCAACCGGGTGGTGGCCTGTTCGGCGATCGCGCGAGCCGAAGGGGTGCGCCGCGGCCTGAAGCGCAGGGAGGCGCAGGCCCGCTGCCCCGAGCTGTTCCTCGCGCAACAGGATCAGGATCGCGACGCGCGACTGTTCGAACCGCTGGTCGCCGCGGTGGCCGCGACGGTGCCCGGTGTGGAGGTGCTGCGCCCCGGGCTGCTCGTGCTCGGCGCGCGCGGCGCGGCGCGGTTCTTCGGGTCCGAGGAGGCGGCGGCCGAGCGCCTGGTCGACGCGGTGGCAGCGGCCGGGGCGGAAGCGCAGATCGGGATCGCCGACGAGCTGTCCACGGCGGTGATCGCCGCCCGCCGCGCCGCGATCGTGTCGGCGGGGGAGGGGGCACGGTTTCTCGCACCGCTACCGGTGGGGGAACTCGCGGTCGAACCGAGCCTGGCCGCCCCGGAACGCGCCGATCTGGTCGATCTGCTGCATCGCTTGGGTCTACGCAGGATCGGCGATTTCGCCGCGCTCTCCGTGGCGGAGGTCGCCTCCCGGTTCGGCACCGACGCCGTGCTCGCGCATCGCTGTGCCAGGGCCGAGCCTGAGCGTCCGCCGTCCGCGCGGCAGCCCCCGCCGGATCTGGTGGTGGAGTACCGCTGCGATCCGCCGATCGAGCGGATCGACGCGGCCGCCTTCGCCGGTCGCCTGCTCGCCACCCGGCTGCACAGCGCGCTCGCGGATGCCGGGCTGGCCTGCACCAGGCTTTCGGTGCACGCGGAAACCGCGGCGGGGGAAGACCTTTCGCGAATCTGGCGCTGCGCCGAGCCGCTCACGCCGGAGGGCACGGCGGATCGGGTGCGCTGGCAGCTGGACGGCTGGCTCACCCGGCGCGACGGTGCGCGGCCCACCGCGCCGATCACCGTGCTGCGGCTGGAACCGGTCGAGGTGGTCACGGCGGGCGCGCTGCAGCTCGGCTTGTGGGGCGGGGACGGGGAAGAGGACGAACGTGCCCGCCGCGCGCTCATCCGAGTGCAGGGTCTGCTCGGCGGGGAAGCGGTGCGTGTGGGCGTGCTGAGCGGCGGACGCGGGCCCGCCGAACGAATCACCATGGTCACGCTGGGTGACGAACTCGTCCCCGCGGCCGACCCCGCGCAGCCATGGCCGGGCCGGCTGCCCGAGCCCGCCCCCGCCGTGATCCTGATGAACCGTCCGCTGGTGCGACTGGAAGCCTCCGACGGCGCGCCCGTCAAGGTCACCGACCGTGCCCTGTTCGACGCCGACCCCGCGTTGCTGCGCTGGGGGAGCAAACAGTGGCGGCTCACCGGCTGGGCTGGCCCGTGGCCGGTGGACGAACGCTGGTGGGCCCCCGATGCGGACGACGCGGAATTCACCGCCCGCGCACAGGTCCAACTCGACGACGCCCCCGCCGCCAGCCGAGTGCTGCTGCTGGTCTATCACGACGAAACCTGGCACGCCGAAGGGATTTACGGCTGAGAGGCCTCATTCCGGGCGCGACCACACGGTCGCCAATGTGAACGGATGTCCCCGCAGGGCGGCCCATTTCGGTTTGCGGGCCAGCCACGCGTCGTCGACCAGTGCCTCGGCCACCTCGGTGAGGACCCAGCCCGCGGCCAAACCGGCCGACAGGTGCTCGCTGATCAAGTGCAGGTGGGTACTGATCGCCACCGGTTCGCCGGAAGGGTCGGTGTAGTGCGTCGGCATTCCGGAAACCATGATGAATTGCGGGTGGTAGCTGACCAGTACGCAGCGCGCGCCCGGTGCGGCCAGCCGCCACGCCTCCGCGTAGAACGGCGCCAGCTCCGGTAGGTGCTCATCGATCAGCGACGCGATCACCAGGTCGTAGGCGCCTTCCGGCAGACCGGTGGCTCGCACGTCCGCTCGTGTCAGCGTGGTGTGGGCGCCGCGTCCGGCCGCCAACGCCAGCATCCCCTGGCTCACGTCGACGCCGTCGATGTGCGGTATTCCGCGGTCCCGCAACCAGGTTCCGGTTCGCCCGGTGCCGCAGCCGAGGTCGGCCGCGCGCCGCACCCGGCCGAGGTCCAGCCGCAGTCGCCCGAGCAGAGCGAGATCCATCTCGTCCAGGACGGTCTGTTCGTAGGTGGGGGCCCAACCGTCGTACCCCGTGGCCACGTCGACGGTGCGGTAGTCGCGGCGATCGAAATCGGCGAAGGAGGGCATGCGGCGAGTATTGCCCCGAGTTCGCCCACGCGCCAGGGATTTATCGCGCTGGTCGAAACACCGATGTGGGCAAACGAACTCGCGACGGCGCGGGTATCGGACCCGGTAAGTGCCGTTCGAACTGCGTTTTCGCCGTTGGGTGATCAGCGCTACACCACGCCGGGGCATGGCATGACTGCCGGTATCCTCCTATGTCGTGGATCTGACGCTTGGCCAGGTGACATTCGGAGACGTGCGGATCGCCTATCGGGATTCGGGGGTGGGCGCGGTCAGCGACATCCCTGTGCTGCTCGTGCACGGCATGGGCGGGGACGGGTACACCTGGGACCGGTTCGCGCGTGTTCTCGTGCGATCCGGACGCCGCGTGATCATCCCCGATCTCCGCGGACACGGCCGTAGCTCACACACCGATTCCTATCTCTTCGACGAGTTCGGCGACGATCTGCTGCGCCTGTGCGACCACCTGGAACTGCCCGTGGTGGATCTGGTCGGGCATTCGCTCGGCGGTTACGCGGTGTCGCGCGTCGCGCAGGAGCGCCCGCAACTGGTGCGCAGGCTGGTCATCGAGGAGTGCCCGCTCCCGCTGCGGTCCGGCGCCGAGGAATTGCGCCTGACCCGCCGGTTTCCCACCGCGCCCGAACTGTGGCACGCCACTTCCAGCCTGGTCCGGCACCCGCGCGCGGTGCTCGCCTTCGACCGCTCCATGACGAAGACCGCGCTGGAGCAGTTCCGTAAGCCGAACCCGGAATGGTGGGACCGACTCTCCGACATCACCGCGCCCACCTTGGTGTTGTGCGGCGGACCGGGCGGCATGGTCGATCCGGAGAAACTCGCCATGCTGCAAGAAAGCATCACCGACTGCACGGTGACCACCTTCACCTGCGGCCACAGCATCCACCGCGACCGCTACCTCGACTTCGCCGCAACCGTCCGCCCATTCCTGGCGGGCTGAACCGCGAGTGGCACATGATCGTGCCGGTCACGGACGCCTTACCAGTGAGTGCCGGGGACCCAGCGGGCGGCGCGGCGTAAGGCCGTGCCGGTGACGCGGCGTGTGGTTGATCGGGGGCGGGGCTGGGGGAGTGGTTCGGCCGGTTCTTCGGGGGTGGTCGACTCGCCTTTGGCTGCGGGGGAGTCGGGTAGCGCGCGGTAATAGCGGTGTAGGACGCGGTCGCGGATCTTCGGGGTGAGCAGTGCGCCGTATTCGGCGATGGTGCCCAAGGGCACGTCGATGCGCTTGGGCCGTTCGGTCAGGGCGCGCACGATGGTCGCGGCCGCCCACTCGGGCGACTCGGCGGGGCCCTGGTCGCCGCTCGGGGTGATCATGGGCGTGCGCACCAGCGGCATGTGGATGGTGGTGAACGTGACGCCGTCCGCCATGGTCTCGACGGCTGCCACCTCGGTGAACTTGTCCAGTGCCGCCTTGCTGGCCAGATATGCCGAGAACCGCGGCGTGGCCACCTGCACGCCCGCGCTGCTGATGTTGACGACGTGCCCGAACTTGCGTTCCCGCATCTGCGGCAGCAGGGCCAGCGTCAGCCGCAGCGCGCCGAAGTAGTTGACGGCCATGGTGCGTTCGAAGTCGTGCAACCGGTCGGTGGAGCGGTGGATGGCGCGGCGGATGGAGCGGCCCGCGTTGTTCACCAGCATGTCCACGTGACCGTGTTCGTCCAGGACGGTTTTGATCACCTGATCGACGGAATCGGAGTCGGTGATGTCGCAGGAATACCCGTAGGCCGCGCCGCCCGCGGCCCTGATCTCGTCGACGACCACGGCGAGTTCCTCACCACGGCGCGCGAGCAGGAACACGGTGGCGCCCTTGCCTGCGACCGCGAGCGCGGCCGCCCGCCCGATCCCGGAGGATGCCCCGGTGATGAGGACATGCCGCCCGGTGAGGTCGCGGTTGTGGCGCCGGCGGCGGGCGGGCTCAGCGGAGGCGTCGGTCATCGCTGCTGCTCCTTTGCAGGTCTGGTGGCCATGAACTTACTCCAAAGTAAGTTCCCTGCCAAGTGCTCTCGGCCGCCTCCGGGATCGGCTGCCCCCGGTCGTCGCGGCGTGTCGCGCCGGTGCGGCCCGTTGGTTCGAGAACCGCACGCGGCCTGCGGATTTGCGAATGCGCGAAACGGATCGAACAACTCTCGAAACGTTCGAACATATGTGCGATACTCAGCGCATGTCGGACGATCGGATGGCGGAGGTGTTTGCCGCGGTGCGGCTCGGTGGCGTCGACCCCGCGGCGGGGCGACGGGCGTTAGAAAAGCTCTGGGACGAACTCGGCGAACACGGCGGGGCGTTGCAGCGCTGCGTGGTCGCACATCATCTCGCCGATCTCCAGGGGGAGCCCGCCGAGGCGCTGCGCTGGGATCAGCGCGCGCTGGCCGCGGTGTTCGGGCCAGGTGTGCCGCTCGATGAAGGCCTGCGCGGCTTCTTGCCGTCGCTCTACTTGAACCTGGCCGACAGTCATCGCCGGGTCGGCGAGTTCGAAGTGGCCAGGATGCAGTTGGCCATCGCGCGCGGGCATCTCGACGTCCTCGCCTCCGATGCCTACGGCGCGCTCATCCGGACCCGCCTGAAAGGTGTCGAGGCCGCTCTGTCCGCCGGTTCCGTGGAGCGTCTCCGGGCGTCCTGACCTGCCTGTACATCGCCCGTCTTCGAATGTATGTTCGAGTCGAGGAGGTGAGTCGTGGGTTGGGGAAACGGTCCGCCGAGCTGGGCGGAGATGGAGCGGGTGCTGTCCGGGCGGCCGAGCCCCGATGTGACGTATCCGGGCGACGGCGGCGACAGTCCGGCGTGGTCGCGTAAGCGCGGCGAGTACCGGCCCGAGCCGGTGCGCCCTGTCGATGAACCGACGGTCCCGTACGCGGAACTGCACGCGCATTCGGCCTACAGCTTCCTGGATGGTGCGAGCCAGCCGGAGGAACTGGTGGAGGAGGCGGTGCGGCTCGGCCTGACGGCGATCGCGCTCACCGACCACGACGGCTTCTACGGCACCGTCCGTTTCGCCGAGGCGGCCAAGGAATGGGGCATGCCCACCGTCTTCGGAGCCGAACTGTCGCTCGGCACGGCACTCGAACCACACGTGCCGGGCGCCGTGCGCGGGCACGCCGCCGCCCCCGACTCGGCGCCGCGCACCGGCGCGCCGGACCCGGCCGGCCCGCATCTACTAGTGCTGGCCCGCGGCCAAGAGGGCTACCGCAGGCTTTCCCGAGAGATCGCCGCCGCGCACATGGCCGCGGGGGAGAAGGGCATCCTGCGCTACGACCTCGACACGCTCACCGCGGCGGCCGAGGGGCACTGGCACATCCTGACCGGATGCCGAAAGGGTCACCTGCGCCAAGCGCTCGAACTCGACTCGCGCGCGGGCAGCGCCCGGCTCGAGCGTTCGGAAGCCGCGTTGCGGGAACTCACCGACCGCTTCGGCGCCGATCGGGTGAGCGTGGAACTCACCCATCACGGCATCCCGGAGGACGACGAGCGCAACGCGCATCTCATCGCCCTGGCCGATCGTCTCGGCCTGCCCGTGCTCGCCACCACCGGAGCGCATTTCGCCGCACCGAGCGGGCGTCGCCGAGCCATGGCGCTCGCGGCGATCCGGGCCAGGCAGAGCCTGGACGAGATAGCGGGCTGGCTGGCCCCTGCGGGCGGTGCGCACCTGCGGTCCGGGGCGGAGATGGCGCGGTTGTTCGCCGACTGCCCGCAGGCGGTGGCGAACGCGGCGGCCCTGGCTCGCGAATGCGCCTTCGACCTGCGGTTGATCGCTCCGAACTTGCCGCCCTTCGACGTGCCCGCCGGACATGACGAGCAGTCCTGGCTGCGCGAACTCGCCATGGCGGGCGCCGCGGCGCGCTACGGGACTCCCCAGGAGAACCCGGAGGCCTACCGGCAGATCGAGCACGAGCTCGCGGTGATCAACGACCTGGAATTCCCCGGTTACTTCCTGGTGGTGCACGACATCGTCAGCTTCTGCAAGGACAACGACATCCTCTGCCAGGGCCGCGGGTCGGCGGCCAACTCCGCGGTCTGCTACGCGATCGGCATCACCAATGTCGACCCGGTGCGCAACCACTTGCTGTTCGAGCGTTTCCTCTCCCCGGAGCGCGACGGCCCGCCGGACATCGATGTCGACATCGAATCCGACCGCAGGGAAGAGGCGATCCAGCACGTCTACCGCAAGTACGGCCGCGAGTACGCCGCGCAGGTGGCCAATGTGATCACCTATCGCGGCAAGTCCGCGGTGCGCGATGCCGCACGGGCGCTGGGCTTCTCGCCCGGCCAGCAGGACGCGTGGAGCAAGCAGGTGAGCCGCTGGACCGGCGTGGGCGCAGAGACGAACACCGACATCCCCGCCGAGGTACTGGAACTGGCCGCCGATATCGAGGGGCTGCCGCGGCATCTCGGCATCCATTCCGGCGGCATGGTGATCTGCGACCGGCCGATCGCCGACGTCTGCCCGGTGGAATGGGCGCGCATGTCCGGCCGCAGCGTCCTGCAGTGGGACAAGGACGATTGCGCGGCCATCGATCTGGTGAAGTTCGACATGCTCGGCCTCGGCATGCTCTCCGCGCTGCACTACATGATCGACCTGGTGCGCGAGCACGAAGGCGAGACCGTCGAGCTGCACGCGCTCGACCTGGCCGAACCCGAGGTCTACGAGATGCTTTCGCGCGCGGACTCGGTCGGCGTCTTCCAGGTGGAGTCGCGTGCGCAGATGGCCACCCTGCCCCGGCTGCGCCCGCGCAGCTTCTACGACCTGGTGGTCGAGGTGGCGCTGATCCGCCCCGGCCCGATCCAGGGCGGGTCGGTGCATCCCTACATCCGCAGGCGCAACGGGGCCGAGGACGTCGTCTACGACCATCCGGCGCTGAAGAATTCGCTGGAACGCACGCTCGGCGTGCCGCTGTTCCAAGAGCAGCTCATGCAGATGGCCGTCGACGTCGCCGGATTCACCGCCGTCGAGGCCGATCAGCTGCGCCGCGCCATGGGCTCCAAGCGGTCACCGGAGCGCATGGAGCGTCTCAAAGCGCGGCTCTACCAGGGCATGCGGGAGCGGCACGGCATCACCGGCGAGGTCGCCGACCGTATCTACGAGAAGCTCTACGCCTTCGCGAATTTCGGCTTTCCCGAGAGTCATTCGCAGAGCTTCGCCTCGATCGTGTACTACTCGGCCTGGTTCAAGCTGCATCACCCCGCCGCCTTCTGCGCGGGTCTGCTGCGCGCCCAGCCGATGGGGTTCTACTCGCCGCAATCACTGGTCGCCGACGCGCGCAGGCACGGGGTCATGGTGCACGGTCCCGACGTCAACGCCAGCCGCGCCGAGCCCACCCTCGAGGCGAAGGGCGCCGAGGTGCGCCTCGGTCTCGCCGCGATCCGCCAGATCGGCGACGACCTCGCCGAGCGCATCGTCGCCGCCAGGGGTGAGCGGCCCTACACGTCTTTCCTCGACCTGACCGGACGGGTGGAACTCACTGTCGCGCAAGCGGAATCGCTCGCCACGGCGGGCGCGCTCGGCAGCCTGGGCAGCACCCGCCGGGAAGCGCTCTGGGCGGCGGGCGCCGCCGCGGGTGAGCGCCCGGACCGGTTGCCCGGCACCGGCGCGTCCACCACCGCGCCCGTCCTGCCCGGGATGAGCGATCTGGAGACGGCCGCCGCCGACGTCTGGGCCACGGGCGTCTCGCCGGGCAGTTACCCGACGCAGTTCCTGCGCTCCCACCTGGACGCCCTCGGCGTCATACCCGCCTCCGGCCTGCGCACCGTGCCCGACGGCTCGCGGGTCCTGGTGGGCGGCGCGGTGACGCACCGGCAGCGTCCCGCGACCGCGGAGGGCATCACCTTTCTCAATCTGGAAGACGAAACCGGCATGGTGAACATCGTCTGCTCGCTGGGGCTGTGGCGGCGCTACCGGCGCCTGGCCCAAGGCGCGGCCGCGCTGCTCATCCGCGGGCGGGTGCAGAATGCCGAGGGCGTGGTCAGCGTGGTCGCCGAACATCTGCAGCGCATGGATCTGCGGATGGCGTCCAAATCGCGCGACTTCCGTTGAGCCGGTTGCTTCAAGGAAGTGTTAGAAGCGTTCTAGAGAACCGTTATGCGCGGCTTTTCGCGCAGTGCGAACGGCTACTGTGCCAGGCATGAGGAAGCTTGCTGTGCTGGGCGTCGGCGTGCTGGGGTTGATCTTGCTCACCGGCTGCGGTGACGACAACGCGGCACCCGCTCGGGATCGGACGCCGACGATCGTCACCGGTCCGGGACCCGCGGCTCCCGCGCTCGTGCCGCCGGGGCTGCACGAGCAGGCGCCGCCCAAGCGGGAGGACAACTCCGGCGCCGAACCGACGTCCACCCGCAAGGAGGTGGTCACCGGCAGCGTCGAGATCACCGCGGACGCGCCGGTCACCGCGGCGGGCACGATCATCGACCAGGTGCGCGCCGCGGGCGGCCGAGTCGACAGCCGCACCGAACAGCCCGGCACCGACGACAACGAGCCCAGCGCCACGCTCGTCGTCCGGCTGCCCGCGGACAAGACCGACGCGTTCATCGCGGGCCTCGGCGGGGTCGGACAGATCACCCGGGTCACCACCAACCGCGACGACGTCACCATGCACTGGGAGGACCTGGACGCGCGGATCAAGGCACTGCAAGCCTCGGTCGACCGGCT
Organism: Nocardia sp. NPDC004260; assembly: GCF_053603155.1. Taxonomy (NCBI): domain Bacteria; kingdom Bacillati; phylum Actinomycetota; class Actinomycetes; order Mycobacteriales; family Nocardiaceae; genus Nocardia; species Nocardia sp. NPDC004260. The sequence continues at coordinate 19,787 of NZ_JBSGEZ010000032.1, forward strand.
GCGCGGACTCATCGCGGGCGCCACCACCACCTCCGACCTGATCGCCGCCGAGCAGGCGCTGTCCAGCCGCCAGGGTGAGCTGGACAGCCTCACCGCGCAGAAGCGCAGGCTCGACGACCAGGTCGCCCTGTCCACGCTGACCATCGACGTCACCACCGATCACAAGAACTCCGGCGACGACCCCGACAACTTCTGGGACGGCATCGTCTCCGGCTGGAACTCGCTGGTGGACTGGCTGCAGGACGCGATCGTGTTCAGCGGCAAAGCGATTCCGTGGCTCGGCTTCCTCGCGGTGGTAGTCGCCGTGCTGTGGGGGATCGTGCGTCTGGCGCGGCGGCGCAAGCCCACGCCTGCTGCGGGAGAATCGGCACCGGAGCCGGAGAGCAGCGCCTCGGATGGCGCGGAGACCAGCGCAGGAGGCAAGAGTGCCGACGGTGGTAAGGGCGACGATCAAGCCGAACAGCCGTAAGGGACCGCTGGTGGAGACCCTCGACGACGGCAGCCTGCGACTGTACGTGCGAGCTCCCGCCGTCGAAGGAAAGGCCAACAAGGCCGCCATCGAGTTGCTCGCAGGCCACTTCGCAGTCCCCAAGTCCGCCGTCCGGCTGACGGCGGGCGCGACCTCCCGCTTCAAACGATTCGAAATCGACGTGCCTTGACGTCGCCGCCGCAGATCAAATGCCGCCGGGGAAGCCGAGTTGGCGCCATGCCTCGTAGACGGTCACCGCGGCCGCGTTGGAAAGGTTCATGGAGCGGCGGCCTGGCAGCATCGGGATGCGCAGCCGGTCGGTGATGCGCGGATCGGCCAGCACCTCCGCGGGCAGGCCGGTGGGTTCGGTGCCGAACAGCAGCACGTCGTTCTCGCGATAGGCCACGTCCGTGAACCGAGTGGTGCCCTGGGTGGTGAACGCGAAAACCCGCTCCGGGCGCAGTACCTCCCATGCCGCCGCCAGATTCGGGTGCACCGTCACCGACGCCAGATCGTGGTAGTCCAACCCGGCCCTGCGCAACTTCGGCTCCGACAGATCGAATCCCAACGGCTCGATCAGATGCAGATGACACCCGGTCCCCGCGACCAACCGGATCGCGTTGCCGGTATTCGGCGGAATGCACGGCTCGTGGAACATCAGATGGAACACGACGCATCAGTCAACCAGGTCGCCGGAGCCGTCCGCCCGCACCCCACACGAGTGGCACACCGCCGCGGGGACTACTCGCGATTCGCCGCAGGCATGCGCCACTCGTCGACCACCGGACCGGTCTGCAAGAATCGGGAAGGTGACCGATGCCGATACGCCTATCGCCCGGGCCGGACGCCGCGGTTCGGGAGCGGAGTTCTTGCGTGCCCATCTGCCGATGGTCGTCGTGACGCTGGTCATCGTGGTGGCGGTGGTGTTCGTGGCGTCCGATCGTTGGCGGCGCGGGACGTTCTTCTTCGGCGGTGCCACGCTGCTGGCGGCGGCATTCCGGCTGTGCCTGCCGACTACCCGGGTGGGGCTGCTGGCGGTGCGCAGCAAGCCGTTCGACGTCGGCGCGCTGACGCTGCTGGGGTCGAGCATCCTGTTCCTCGCGGCCACGATCAACACGCTCGGCGTCGGCTGAGGGCGGGCGACCCAGCGATGGCGGGGTCGCCCTTGTGCTCAGCGGGCAGCGGTGTATCGCTCGGCGAAGACCGTCCGCTCGCGCGGACTGCGCACGCCGATAGCGGCGCTGCGGGAGTGGATCGAGACCAACATCAACCGCATCGAAGCGGCGCGGCGAGCCGCAGCGCTCTGAGAGTGGACGGCATCACGGCGCGAGGCACCGATCAGTGCGGACGGGAGGGAAGCGCACTCTTTCAGCGTTCGGGGCGCACACCGGCGCGGGCCAGGCGCATGGTCTCGGTCAGCAGTTTGGACACCGCCGCCGCCTCGGTGAGGAATCCGTCGTGCCCGTCGCGGGAGTGCACGATCTCCAGTCCGTCGCATCCGGGCAGCAGATCGGCGAGTTCCTGCTGGGTCCGCAGCGGATAGAGCCGGTCGGAGTCGACGCCGCCGACCACGCACGGCACCGGCGTCGCCGAGAGCGCCGCCTCGATGCCGCCCCGGCCGCGGCCGACGTCATGGCGGTTCATCGCCTCGGTCAGCAACACGTACGTGGCGGGATCGAAACGCTTGCAGAGCTTTTCGGCCTGATGGTCCAGGTAGCTCTGCACCGCGTACCGTCCGCCGTTCCACGGGTCCTCGTCGCCCTGCGGCTTGTTCGCGAACCGGTGATCCAGCTCGAACTCGGTGCGGTAGGTCAGGTGCGCGATCCGCCGGGCCAGCGCCATCCCCGTCGTCGGTGCGCGGCCGGTGCCGTGATAGTCGCCGCCCTGCCAGTCCGGATCGGACGTGATCGCCGCGATCTGGGTGGTCTGGGTGCCGATCTGATCGGCGGTGGCGCGGGCTCCGACCGCGAGCACCAGCGCCGCGGCGACCCGATCCGGTGCGCCGACCATCCACTCGAGCACCCGCATACCGCCCATCGACCCGCCGACCACGGCCGCGAGCCGCTCGACACCGAGCAGGTCGAGCAGAGCGGCTTCGGCGGTCACCTGATCACGGATGGAGATCTCGGGAAAACGCGCGCCCCAAGGCTTTCCGTCCGGAGCCGTGGTGGACGGCCCGGTGCTGCCCTTACAGCCGCCGAGCACGTTCGTCGCGACCACACACCATTCGTCGGTGTCCAGCGGCGCGCCCGGCCCGACCATGCCGTCCCACCAGCCGGGCAGCTGGTGCAGGCCGTCGGGCTTGCCGACGACGTGCGAGTCGCCGGTCAGCGCGTGTTCGACCAGCACGACGTTGTCCAGGCCGGGGGAGAGCTCACCCCAGCGTTGTACCGCGAGGTGGACGTCCGGGATGACCGCGCCGTTCTCCAGTCGCACGTCCCCGATGGCGATGGTGCCGAGCTGTCCATCGGGGGGCGGCAGGGCGATGCCGGAGGTCCGCGCGCTCGGTTCGGTGTTCACGGTCATGTCGCCGCCGCCGCGAAACCGGGGGGCGGAGGATCCGGGAGGAAACGCACGATCCCGAACTCGGCACCACGGCTGTGCGGGGCCGACTGCGCCGGGCCTCGCTCGGCCCCGGGCGCGGTGAATTCACTCATGGTTTGCTCCCAAGCAGGTGTTCGCCGGTACAGCAGGGGTTAGCGGTGTGTGGGTGACGAACAACAACACATGGCGGCGACCTCCTGTTACGCGCTTGCTCCCGGCTCTCGGGAGCCAGGTCATCACCCGGAGCACCCCACCGCGGCTGGAGGGTTGCCGACCAGCGAGCCGGGGCTTGACGCTGGTACTCATGACCTGTCCGGCATCATAACCGGCGGGCGGTCAGCGCCCGAAATCCTCCATCGAACTCACTGGTCCGCGGCGGTCGGCGCACCACAGCAGGTGCGCACGAACTCGTCGTAGGCCTCGGTGAACGCGGCCCGCCCCGCCCTGGCCGCGACCGCGAGGTCGTCGTCGAGGAACACATCGTCGGAGCACTCCATGCCGATGTGGCCGATCAGTTGCCAGGCGCCGACGATCAGCCGCACCGGGCGCGCGTCCGGCGTGGTGCCGAGGCGCTCGGCGACCACCGCGGCGATCGCGTGGTTCTTGTCGTCGGCATGCTCCATGCTGCGCGCGCTGACCGACGGGCTGCTGCGCAGAATCCGCTGCATCTTCTGGAACTGCCGGAACGACAGCGGATCCGCCTCGCCCGCCGCGGCGGCTTCATCGACCACGTGCAGGAAGGCCTGGCGCAGCGCCCCGAGTTCGTTGCCCGTGCGGGGCAACTCGCGCAGCGTCTCGGCGATGGTTTGCCCGAAATCCTGCACCGGCCCCAGGACGATGTCTTCCTTGCTGTCGAAATAGCGGTTGATGGTGCGCGGCGAGACGTCCGCCGCGTTGGCGATCTGCTCGATCGTGGTCGCGTCGAAGCCCTGTGTGTCGCACAGGTCGAGGGCCGCGGCGATGATCCGCAGCCTGGTCTGTTGCTTCTTGCGTTCGCGCAGGCCCTGGGTCGCCGGGCCGCCGGCGGCGCGGTCGGCCGCTGCGCCCGCGCCCGTCGGCGCCGATAACTCGAGCATGCCCCCATGTTAACGCAACCTGGCGTTTTCCTGTCCGTAACGGTCAAATGTCGTATCGCGACATTTTGCGCTTGACGACAAATGTCGCTAGATGACAGGATTGCTCGGGACATCGAGGACGAGGAGAAGACCGTGACCGAGACCGCGACAGCGGTGCACGCGCCGCAGCGGGCGAGCGGTTCAGCGCGTTGGCTCGCGCTGGGAGTGATCGCGTTAGCCCAGCTCATGGTGGTGTTGGACGCCACCATCGTGACGATCTCGCTGCCGTTCGCGCAGCGTGATCTCGACATCAGCGACGGCAACCGGCAATGGATGCTCACCGCCTACACGCTGATCTTCGGTGGCCTGCTGCTGCTCGGCGGCAGGCTGGCCGACTACCTCGGCCGACGCCGGATCTTCATCGTCGGCCTGATCGGCTTCGCGAGTGCGTCGGCGCTGGCCGGTCTCGCGCAGACCGGTGCGGAACTGTTCGCCGGACGCGCGTTGCAGGGCGCGTTCGCCGCGCTGCTGGCTCCGGCCGCGCTCTCGCTGCTGTCGGTGACCTTCACCGAGCCCGGCGAGCGGGCCACCGCGTTCGGTGTGTTCGCGGGCATCTCCGCGGGTGGTGCGGCGCTGGGCCTGATCGCCGGTGGCGCGCTCACCGAATACGCCTCCTGGCGCTGGTGCCTGCTGGTCAACACGCCGATCGCGCTGATCGCGCTGCTCGGCGCGCTGGCCTGGGTGGCGAAGGACGTGCCTGCGCCGCGCAGCGGGGGATACGACGTGCCAGGAGCCGTCACCGTGACGCTCGGCCTGATCGCCATCGTGTACGGCTTCAGTCGTGCCGCCGACGACGGCTGGCTGGCAGGCAGCACGCTGGCGCTGCTGGTCGCCGGGCTGGCCCTGCTCGTCGCCTTCGTCGTGATCGAACGGCGCTCGGCGAACCCGCTGCTGCCGTTGCACATCCCGGGTGAGATCAACCGGGGCGGCGCTTTCCTCGCCGCGCTGCTCATCCCGATCGCGATGTTCGCGATGTTCCTGTTCCTGAGCTTCTACTTCCAGATCACGCTGGGCTACTCCGCCCTGAAGGCGGGCTTCGCGTTCCTGCCCTTCCCGGCGGGCATCGCGATCTCGGCGGGTGTCACCAGCGCCCTGCTGCCGAAGCTCGGCCCGCGTCCGCTGATGCTGGCCGGGGCCGTGCTGGGCGTCATCGGCCTGGTGCTGCTGGCTCAACTGAGCTTCGGTGACAGCTTCCTGGCCGGTGTGCTGCCCGCTCAGGTGCTCATCGCGCTCGGTATGGGTCCGCTGTTCGTCGGCATGCAGACGGTCGCGCTGCATCAGGTGGAGGAAGAGGACTCCGGCGTCGCCTCCGCGCTGCTGAACGCGGCTCAGCAGGTCGGCGGCGCGGTCGGCACGGCGTTGCTGACCACCATCTCGGTGCAGGTCGCCAAGACCTTCGCGCACGACAATCCCGGCATCGACAACCTGGCCGCGCGGGCCGCGATCCACAGTTACGACGTGGCCTTCTACGTCGGCGCCGGGTTCTTCCTGGCGGCCATCCCGATCATCGCGCTGATGATCCGGGACCGTCCGGAGAACCTGATCGAAGGTTCCGAGGACGGGGCGCGGCTTCCGGTCGCGGTCTGATCCACCGGAACGAGGTCCGTGCGGCGTGTTGACGCCGCGCGGACCTCGTCATGTGCCAGGCCGTTGCCGTGCTGGAACGGAAGGCGGATCATGGCGGCGACGGCGGTTGCGCGGGTTCCGCCGAGGCGCTGGAAGGCATTGCCTACCAATCGGTAACAAAGGTGGTCCAGCTCACTCCGGGGGCTGCCCGTGCGGTGAGGACTTCGGCAGCAGTACGCTTGTCTTGTTTGCACCACATGTCCCGCCGACAACGCGGGACATATACGTTGTCTGTTGGAACAGCTGGGGTCCGCTCACAAGCGTGTTCGCCTGGCCGTGCAATGAGGGCACCATCCTAGGAGGACACGAAGATCCATGTCCAAGATCAAGGTTGAAGGCACCGTCGTAGAACTCGACGGCGACGAGATGACCCGGATCATCTGGCAGTTCATCAAGGACAAGCTGATCCACCCCTACCTCGACGTGAACCTCGAGTACTACGACCTCGGCATCGAATACCGCGACAAGACCGATGATCAGGTCACCATCGACGCCGCCGAAGCCATCAAGAAGCACGGCGTCGGTGTGAAGTGCGCCACTATCACTCCGGACGAGGCGCGAGTCAAGGAATTCGGCCTCAAGAAGATGTGGCGGTCGCCCAACGGCACCATCCGCAACATCCTGGGTGGCACCATCTTCCGGGCCCCGATCATCATCTCGAACGTTCCGCGGCTGGTGCCGGGCTGGACCAAGCCGATCATCATCGGCCGCCACGCCTTCGGCGATCAGTACCGCGCCACCGACTTCAAGGTGTTCCAGGGCGGTACCGTCACCGTGACCTTCACCCCGGACGACGGCAGCGAGCCGATCGAGCACGAGGTCGTGAAGATGCCCGAGGAGGGCGGTGTCGTCCTGGGCATGTACAACTTCCGTAAGTCCATCGAGGACTTCGCGCGGGCGTCGTTCAACTACGGCCTGCAGCAGAACTACCCGGTGTACATGTCGACGAAGAACACCATCCTCAAGGCCTACGACGGCATGTTCAAGGACACGTTCCAGGACATCTTCGACGCCGAGTTCAAGAGCCAGTTCGACGCCGCGGGCCTGACCTACGAGCACCGGCTGATCGACGACATGGTCGCCTCCTCGATGAAGTGGGAGGGCGGCTACGTCTGGGCGTGCAAGAACTACGACGGCGACGTGCAGTCCGACACGGTGGCGCAGGGCTTCGGCTCGCTCGGCCTGATGACCTCGGTGCTGCTGACCCCGGACGGCCGCACCTGTGAGGCCGAGGCCGCGCACGGCACCGTCACCCGGCACTACCGCCAGCACCAGCAGGGCAAGCCGACCTCGACCAACCCGATCGCGTCCATCTTCGCCTGGACCCGCGGGCTCGAGCATCGCGGCAAGCTGGACAACACCCCCGAGGTCATCGGCTTCGCGCAGACCTTGGAGGACGTCGTCATCAAGACCGTCGAGGGCGGCCAGATGACCAAGGATCTCGCGCTGCTCGTCGGCGGTGACCAGGGCTATCTGAGCACCGAGGAGTTCCTCGGCGCGCTGGACGCCAACCTGGCTCGCGCGCTGCGCTGATCGCGGGGCCGAGCCGCGTCGCTCGGCCGACTCCGGCGCTGGGTGGTCACCCAGCGCCGGGCTGAACCACGGGCACCCGCCCACCCTCGGTGGAACGGGTGCCCGGACTGTTTCGCGACCGATTCGCTGGGGGCGTCGGCCCGTCGCGCATGCCTCGCGATGTCGCCGCTTGTCAGCTCGCGCCGACTCCGGTGGGATCGAGCAGGCCCGCGAAAGCGCGGGTGAAACTGGCCGCCTCATTGCCGCGTTCGAACTCCGCTTCGAACAGTCGCAGCAGGGGATCGAGCAGATCGGTCGCCACGCCTTGCTTGCGGCTGGCCGTGAGGATGCTGGACAGACCTGCCCGGTTGACCGCCAGGCCGGAGAAGTTCACCGGGAATTCGCCGCCACTTCTCGGGTCGGCGTGTCGCCCGCCGAGTATCGGCGCACCTTCAGGCAGCGGGAGTCGGTGCCGGCGTGGTGGGCGAACTCACCTTCGCTGGGGAAGCGATCGCAGACCGAGGCCGGTTACATGAACACGTGACCACCGCCCCGACCCCCAGTACCACCGCGCCGCCCGGACGAACCGATTGGCACGTGCCCGCGATGCTCGCCCTGGCCCTCGGCGGATTCGGGATCGGGACCACCGAATTCGTCACCATGGGTTTGCTGCCGGACATCGCGTCGGCCATGCGGGTCTCCGAGCCGACCGCGGGGCACGCGGTATCGGCCTATGCGCTCGGTGTGGTGATCGGCGCGCCACTGATCGCGGCGCTGTGCGCGCGGATGCCGCGCAAGCGCCTGCTCGTCGCGCTCATGGTGGCGTTCACCCTGGGAAATGCGGCGACCGTCCTGGCGCCCTCGTTCGAGACGCTGGTTCTCGCGCGATTCGTCTCAGGTTTGCCACACGGTGCCTACTTCGGTGTCGCTTCGTTGGCCGCTGCCACTCTCGCCCCGGTAGGGCAGCGGGCCAAGGCGATTGCCGCGGTTATGCTGGGATTGAGCGCCGCCAATGTTGTCGGCGTTCCCGCCGCTACTTGGCTCGGCCAGCATCTCGGCTGGCGCGATGCGTTCGTGGTCGTCGCGCTCATCGGAGCGACCACCGTGGCGGCGCTGCTGCGCTTCGTGCCGGAGCTCACCGGCATCACGGTGACCAACCCGATGACCGAACTCGGCGCGCTACGTCGCCCCCAGGTGCTGCTGACGCTGCTGGTCGGCGCCGTTGGGTTCGGCGGCATGTTCGCCGTCTACACCTACATCGCGACCACACTCACCGACGTGGCCGGTCTGCGGGCCGGGGCGGTTCCCTTGGTGTTGATGCTGTTCGGCGTGGGCATGGTGATCGGGAACATCGTCGGCGGTGTGCTCGCCGACCGCGGCGTGGACCGAGCCATCTCGGTATCGATGGTCGCGATGACCGCCATCCTCGGTGGCTTCGTCGTCGCCGCGCACAACCCGTACACCGCGGCCTTCGGCGCGTTGCTGGTCGGCGCGTCCGGAGCTGCCTTGGCGCCGGCACTGCAAACCCGTCTGATGGACGTCGCGGCCGACGCCCAGACCCTCGCCGCCGCCCTCAACCACGCTGCCTTGAACCTCGCCAACGCCGCCGGCGCCTGGCTCGGCGGCCTGGTCATCGCCGCGGGCCTCGGTTACACGGCTCCGGCCGTGGTCGGGGCGGCCCTCGCGGCGATCGGCGTCGCGTTGTTCACCGTGACCGCTTGGACCGCGCGGAGATCACGCCCGCAGCGAGCGACGCGGTAGCGATGCCGAAGCAGGCCCCGAGGTTGTCGGCGTAGGGGCCATCACAAGACAGCGGTAAGGCTTCCCGATGCGGGACAGAGCGCGTGACTACGTTCGCGCGGGTCCTTACCCACCGTGCTTGTCGGAATCCGGACTCCCCGGGTCGAGCGCGGACTGTCCGGCGGGGCGGGCGGCCAGAGCGCGGCCCGCGATGTCGTGCAGGTGCGCCGAGGCGCGTCGCCACCGGCGGCGGGCGCGCTCGTCGTCCGGGTCGATGAAATTCGAGATCAGGATTCCGCGCAGCGCGTCCATGGCCGTGTAGATGAAGTCGCGCGCCTCCTTGCGGCGCACGTCGTCCGGCACGAAGCGGGCGACCGCCAGCAAGACGGCGTTGTTGACGAACGGCTCGACCTTCTCCATCGCCGCGGCCAGCACCGGGTCGGTCCGCCCCGCCACCCACAGTTCGACGGTCGCGATGAACAGCGGACCCTGGTGCAGGTCCCACAGGAACTCCAGCGCCGCGGCCACCGGATCGTCGCCGGTTTCGACCCGCGACATCTCCCGCATGGCGGTCTCGGCGCGCAGTTGCGCCAGGTGGCTGATCGCGGCCACCACCAGATCGGTCTTCGAGCCGAAGTGATGGACCTGCGCCCCACGGGTCACCCCGGCGCGCTCGGCCACCCGCGGCGTCGTGGTGCCCGAGTATCCGTACTCGACCAGACAGTCCACCGTCGCGTCCAGCAGCCGGGTGCGCATCTCGGTGCTGCGCTGTTCCTGCGTCCGGCGCTGCTGCTTCACGACTACGCTCCTGGCCACCGTCCGATCCTACACTTACATACAGTGCTGTATGTTCCGCTGTTTCGGTGGGGAAATGGGCGATATCGAGGCTGCCGGGGCGGACGGCATCCGACTGCGGCCGAGTGGGCGCCTCCGCGGGTGGTTCTCCGAAAACATGCATGTCTCACTGTATGTAGCAAGTGAGATGCAATCGGCTGGTTACCGGGGTTGTGGTCCCGCTTCCACGCGCACCTCTTGTTGACTTACATACAACCTTGTATGTTTGTTTTCACTCGTTCGGCCGCTCGCGGCGTATGCACAATCTGAGGAGTTCGATGGCGAACAAGGTCTACGTCGTCGGTGTCGGCATGACGAAGTTCGAGAAGCCGGGCCGCCGCCTGGTCGAGGAAGCCGACGGCACTACTGGCGCCTGGGACTACCCGGACATGGCCAGGGAATCGGGCACCAAGGCGCTCGCGGACGCGGGCATCACCTACGACCTGGTGGAACAGGCCTACGTCGGCTATGTGTACGGCGAATCCACCTCGGGCCAGCGTGCCGTCTACGAACTCGGCATGACCGGCATTCCGGTGGTCAACGTGAACAACAACTGCTCCACCGGTTCGACGGCGCTGTATCTCGCGGCCCAGGCGATCCGGGGCGGGCTGGCCGAATGCACGCTGGCGCTGGGCTTCGAGAAGATGCAACCCGGTTCGCTGGGGTCGACCTGGGACGATCGCGAGCAGCCGATGGCCAAGCACATCATGGCGCTGGCCGAGATCTCCGAGGTGCTGTTCCCCGTGGCGCCGTGGATGTTCGGCGCGGCCGGGCGCGAGCACATGAAGCAGTACGGCACCACCGCCGAGCACTTCGCCAAGATCGGCCACAAGAACCACAAGCACTCGGTGAACAACCCGTATTCGCAGTTCCAGGACGAATACACCCTCGAAGACATCCTCGCCTCGCGGATGATCTACGACCCGCTGACCAAACTGCAGTGCTCGCCGACTTCCGACGGGTCCGGCGCGGTGATCCTCGCGAGCGAGGACTTCGTCGACGCCCACGCTCTCGCCGGGCAAGCGGTGGAGATCGTCGGCCAGGCGATGACCACCGACTTCGCCTCGACTTTCGACGACACCGCCAAGAACCTGATCGGCTACGACATGAACGTGCAGGCCGCGAGGAAGGTCTATCACCAGTCCGGGCTGGGCCCGGAGGACTTCCAGGTCATCGAGCTGCACGACTGCTTCTCGGCCAACGAACTGCTGCTCTACGAGGCGCTCGGCCTGTGCGGCGAGGGCGAGGCGGGGCAGCTGATCGACGACGGCGAGACCACCTACGGAGGCAAATGGGTGGTCAATCCCTCCGGCGGGTTGATCTCGAAAGGGCATCCGCTCGGCGCGACCGGTCTCGCGCAGTGCTCCGAATTGACCTGGCAGCTGCGCGGAGCGGCGGACAAGCGGCAGGTGGACGGCGTCACCGCCGCCCTGCAACACAACATCGGCCTCGGCGGCGCGGCCGTCGTCACCGCCTACCAGCGCGCCGACCGCTGAACCGCCGACCAACTCGACGAGGAGTGCGACACATGGGACATATCGAAGCCACCAAGGACGTCAACGCCGCCCCCGAAGCCCTGTGGGCGGTCGTCTCCGACCCGCAGACCTGGGACAAGTGGTTCACCATCCACGAACGCTTCATGGAGGAGCCGCCCGCCGTGCTCAGCGCGGGCGCCAAGCTGGTCGCCAAGATCGTGATGCTCGGCATGGCGAACAAACTGGAATGGACCATCGTCTCGGTGGACGCGCCGAACAAGCTGACACTCGGCGGCACCGGCATGGCCGGCGTGCGGACCGAGTTCACCTTCGACATCCGGCCCAACGGCGAGGGCAGCACCATCCTGGTGTCGGGTGACTTCGAGGGCGCGTTGATCAAGGGCGCGCTCGGCAAAGCGGTGGAGAAGGACGGCATCAAACAGCTCGACCGTTCGCTCGACCAACTCGACACGTTGGCCTCGGCGGCATGAGCGGTCAGGCCCGGAGGCGGCAGCGGAGCGTGACCACGCAGGGCCCCGCTCGTGCCGGAAAGGATGCGGCATGAGCGCCGAAACGAGCGCCCGCGCAGTCGAGTTCGACGACAGCGGCTTGGAGACGTGGTCCGACGAGGACCGTTTCGCGGTCACCGCCGAGCGGGTCGCGGAGTACGCCGCCGCGACGAACGATCCGATCGCCGCGCACCTGGCCGGTACGGTGGCCGGACCGGTCTTCGCCATCGTCCCGGTCTTCGAGGCCATGATGATGCCCGTCATCGACGTCGCGCCGATGGACATCTTCGGCCGGGTCGTGCACGGGGAGCAGGACTTCCACTTCCACCGCGCGATCCGCCCCGGCGACCGGCTGGTGTCGCGCGCCAAGGCGATCGGCTACACCAGCCGCCCCAACGGCACGACCATCACCATTCGCATCGAATGCCGTACCGAGGCGGGAGAACCGGTCAACGACCAATACCTCACCGCTTTCTTCCGCAACATCGATGCGGGCAAGACGGTTGGCGCGGTCGCTCCGGCGCACAAGTTCGACGAACGGCTGCGCCAGCAGGACCCGGTCGCCGTCGTGGCGCAGCACGTGGACCACGACCAGACCTTCCGCTACGCACCGGCGTCCGGCGATCCCGTGCCGCTGCACCTGGACGAGCAGGTCGCCAAGGACGCCGGACTGCCCGGCATCATCGCGCACGGGCTGTGCACCATGGCGTTCGCGTCCTGGGCGGTGCTGACCGAGGTCGCGGAGTCGGATGTGCACCGGCTCAGGCGCTTCGCGGTGCGCTTCGCCAAGCTGGTCTTTCCCGGCGACGATCTGGAGACCCGCATCTGGAAGGCGGGCTCCGCCGACGGCGTCACCCGCTACGCCTTCGAGACCGTGCGCGGCGACGATGTCGTGCTCAGCGACGGACTGGCCGAGATCGCCGACTGACCATCGCGCGGCGGCACGGTGTCCGCCACGCCCTTTCCCCTTCGCCGGATTCGGCACGACTACAGGAGACAACACATGGGCGTACTGGCCGGGCGGGTCGCCGTCATCACCGGCGCGGGTCGCGGCATCGGCCGCGAGCACGCATTGTTGTTCGCGAAGGAGGGCGCCGCCGTGGTCGTCAACGATCTCGGCGGCAGCAACGCGGGCGAGGGGACCGATGCCGGTCCCGCCCAGGAGGTGGTGCGCGAGATCGTCGCCGCGGGCGGGAAGGCGGTGGCCAATACCGACGACGTCGCCACCTGGGACGGTGCGCAGAAACTGGTCGAGCAAGCGGTCAGAGAGTTCGGCGGCCTGGACGTCGTCGTCAACAACGCGGGCATCCTGCGCGACGCCTTCGTCGCGGGCATGGACGAGTCGCAATGGGACGCGGTGATCGCCGTGCACCTCAAAGGCCACGCCGCGGTGCTGCGCCATGCCGCCGCATACTGGAAGCAGCAGTCCAAGGCGGGCAACCAGCCGAACGCGGCCGTGATCAACACGGCATCGGCGTCGGGCACCACCTTGCCCAACCCGGGACAGGCCAATTACGGCGCGGCCAAGGCCGGGATCGCCGCGCTGACCCTGGTGGCCGCCGACGAACTGGCGCGCTACGGCGTGCGGGTCAACGCGATCGCGCCGATCGCGCGCACCCGGCTCACCCTGGCCACGCCCGGCATGGGCGAGATGCTGGCGGCCGAGGCGGAGGAGTCGGAGGGCGGGTTCGACGCCTTCGCCCCGGCCAATATCGCGCCGCTGGTCGCCTACCTGGCCGCCGCGGACTGCCCGATCACCGGCAAGGTGTTCGCGGTGCAGGGCGGCGCGATCTCCGAGCTGGCCGGTTGGCACGATGTGAAGACCATCGAGACCGAGGGGCCCTGGCTGATCGACGACATCGCCGCTCGGCTGCCCTGACCTCGGGGGATGTGAGGAGAACGACGATGTTCGAATGGTCCGAGACCGATGTCATGATCCGCGATGCCGTCCGGGCGTTCATCGACAAGGAGATCCGCCCGAATCTGGACGCGCTCGACAGCGGTGAACTGCCGCCGTACCCCGTGATCCGGAAGTTGTTCCGCGAGTTCGGGATCGACGTGATGGGCGGCGAGGCCGTGCAGAAGATGCTGGCCAGGCAGGCGGCGCGGGAGAGCGCTCCCGCCGAAGCGGAACGGAAGCCGAAGTCATCCGGCTCGAGCCCCTTCGCCGGACAGGAATCGCTGATGGCGGTGCTCATCGGCGAGCTGTCCGGAGTGTGCATGGGCCTGGTCTCGGCGATGGGCGTGAGCATCGGCCTGGGCGCGACGACGATCATGTCGCGGGGCACGCTGGCGCAGAAGCAGCGCTGGCTGGAGGACATCGTCACCATGCGGAAGGTCGCCTCCTGGGCGATCACCGAACCGGACTCCGGTTCCGACGCGTTCGGCGGCATGAAGACCTACGTCAAGCGTGACGGCGAGGACTACCTGCTCAACGGCCAGAAGACGTTCATCACCAACGGCCCCTTCGCCGACGTGATGATCGTCTACGCGAAGCTCGACGACGGCGCGGGCGGCGACAAGCGCGACCGCAAGGTGCTCGCCTTCGTGCTGGACAAGGGCATGCCCGGCCTCACCCAGGGCAAGCCGTTCAAGAAGATGGGCCTGCACTCCTCACCGACCGGTGAGCTGTTCTTCGACAATGTGCGCCTCGGCCGGGACCGCCTGCTCGGCGAAACCGAAGAACACAGGGGCGGCGACGGCAGGGAGAGCGCCCGATCCAGCTTCACCGCCGAGCGCGTCGGCGTGGCCTTCATGGCGCTGGGCATCATCAACGAGTGTCATCGGCTGTGCGTGGAATACGCCAAGAACCGCAAGCTCTGGGGTCAGGAGATCGGACGGTTCCAGCTGGTCCAGCTGAAACTGGCGAAGATGGAGATCGCGCGGATCAACGTGCAGAACATGGTGTTCAACACGCTGGAGCGGGGCCGGGCGGGCAAACCCCCGACCCTGGCCGAGGCCTCCGCGATGAAGCTGTACGCCTCCGAGGCCGCCACCGAGGTGGCCATGGAAGCGGTGCAGCTGTTCGGCGGCAACGGCTACATGACCGAGTACCGCGTGGAGCAACTCGCCCGCGACGCCAAGTCACTGATGATCTACGCGGGCAGCAACGAGATCCAGGTGACCCACATCGCGAAAGGGATGCTCGCGCAGTAGTTTTCGAATCAGCTGGCTCGCCGTACGCACTGCGCGGTGAGCTACGGCCGCGCGCAACCAAGTCGGCCCGACCACCGGTCGTGGGCGGGGAGACCGAGCCCAGCCGGTTGACGATCCGGCTCGTGCCCGGTTTGTCCACTGCATCAGTGGCCGGCTGGCCATAGAGCGGTCATCATCGCCCACCGTCGCCGCGTTCGGGCGTGTCGGAACGGGCACTCGGGATGCCGCGTGCACTTGGTCCTGAACTCGAAAGCCGACGTGCTCAGCGCACCATAACTACGTCTTTCGAGCGAAGCGAGACCGAGCCATAGGAGGGCCGCGAACACCCAGCGCCGCAGGCGCTGGAAAGATCAACACAGCACACGCCGCGACGAAGTCGCGGCCGAATCACACAGCGCGTAGCCGGGTGCGGCTGGCGTAGACGTGTTCGGCGATGAGGGTGGCGATGCGGTCGGGCGCTTCCAGCATCGGCACGTGACCGACGCCGTTGACCAGGATGCGGTCGGCGGATTCGGGCAGTTCCTTCAGGTAGCGCCGAGCGTAGACGCGGTTCGGGATGACCCGGTCGTACTCCGACAGCAGCAGCCGGACCGGCGTCCGCAGGGTGGACAGGTCGTCCTGTGCCGGCGCCCGCATCGCGCCGAGAATCATCGGCACCATCGCCGGGCAGTGCAGCGCTGCGGCGAGCGCGGCCGCGGCGTCGCGCCGGGACACCGCGGAGGCATGTTTGCTCAACGCGAGCAATGCGACCCGCTGGGCGAGTGGGTTGCCGATCACGAATCCGCCCATGCGCTTGCCGATTTCGACGAGCGGTATCAGGGAGAGGAATTTCAGGTTGACCCGCCATTGGGTCAGCGAGGGCGCGTGCCAGCCGCCCGTGGGCGCGATCAGCGTCAGGGTGCGGGCACGTCCGCGGCGGGCGAGTTCGACGCCGACCAGTCCGCCGAGCGAGTTGCCCGCGATATGGCAAGTGCGCCAACCCAGTTCATCGAGCTGCTCGCAGATCCGGTCGGCCAGCGAGTGCACGTCCACCGACGGGCCTCCGGTGGGCGCGCCGCCCCAGTGGCCCGCGAACGCGGGCGCGAACACCTCGCAGTGCGTCGACAGCCGCGCCGCCGTCTGCTCCCAGCAGTGCGGCGACATCATGAATCCGTGCAGCAACAGCAGGGGATCGCCGGATCCCACGTGCAATGCCTTGATCGGCTGGGGCTGTTTCGCCCGGGTGGATCCGCGCGCGGGGGCGGAGGAGGACTGGGAGGTGTCGGACGACATCGTCATCACCCCTTCCTGGACGGCAGTGTCCAAGGGACTTCATCTGACCAGCATTGTACGGTCGTGGTGTGCCGTATATCTCGACAGTGAACGTGAACGGTGTCCGCGCGGCCGCGGGCAAGGGGCTGCTCGCCTGGCTCGCGGCCACCGAGGCGGACATCGTCTGCGTGCAGGAGACTCGCGCCACCGACGAGCAGGTCCGGGCCGCGCTGGCGCCCGCGCTGGACGCGGGATGGCAGCTGTCGCACGCCGAACCGGAGTCCAAGGGCCGCGCCGGTGTCGGCATCCTGTCCCGGCGGGCGCCCAGCGCCGTGCGAGTCGGCTTCGGCAGCGGTGAGTTCGCGGCGGCGGGCCGCTATCTCGAGGCCGATTTCGACGATGTCACCGTGGCCAGCGTCTATGTGCACTCCGGTGACGCGGGCACGGTGCGTCAAGACGAGAAGTATCGCTTCATGGCCGAACTCGGCGCCCACCTCGCCGCGCGAGCCGGTGATTTCGTGGTCGCCGGGGACTGGAACATCGCCCACACCGAGCGTGATCTGAAGAACTGGAAGGGCAATCTGAAGTCGGCCGGGTTCCTGCCGCAGGAGCGGGCGTGGATCGATGAGCTACTGGCCGCGGGATACGTCGACGTGGTGCGCCACCTGCATCCCGAGGTCGACGGTCCGTACAGCTGGTGGTCCTACCGGGGCCGCGCGTTCGACAACGACAGCGGCTGGCGCATCGACGCGGTTTACGCGAGAGCGGGCATCGCATCCCGCGCGGTGTCGGCACGGGTGGAGCGCGCGGCGACGTACGCCGAGCGTTGGTCCGACCATGCTCCGGTCACGGTGGAGTTCGCGGAGAAGGTTCCCGCACCGCTGACCAGCGAATACCCCCTACATGGTCATGGTCGGGGCGTACGGTCGTCCAGCGCGTTGCGGATCAGCTCCCGTGCTGCTTCGCCGGTCACGGACTGACCGGCCAGAACATCAAACGTCCGGTGATACACCGCAATCTCTCGCGGCTGAGTGATCGATAGCTCTGCCGTGATGTTTTCGACCAGGACGCGGCTCGAATCGAACATCAGAAACGACGTGGTAGCTGTCTCGAACGGTGCCAGCTTCGGCACGATTCCGAGCGTCACACGTGGCATACCTTGGACTGCTAAGAGCCGGTCGAGCTGGCCGACCATCGTCTGACCGTCGCCAACGGTGGTGTACAACGCTTGTTCACCAATGACGAAGTGGAACAAGTGATCCCGCTGATACAAGACTTGTTGCCGCTGCATCCGCTTGGATACCCCCGCGTCCAGATCGTTCGGAATCTGCTGGAACTCGATTACCTTCCGCAGGATGCCCGCCGCGTAGTCGGCGGTCTGTAGGAGACCGGGAATTAAGACCGGTTCGAACGATCGGATGATCCGAGCTTCGGATTCCCACTTGATCGACGCTTGCTGTCTGCGCTTTGTTCCGGTGCCGAGAATCTTCCGCCATTCGAGGTACGCGGTATCTATGCTCTGCCGTGCCGCGTGGAGGTCGGCTAGTTGATCATCCGCGTTGCAGTGTCGGCAGTACGCCGAGATGTCCTCTAGAGACGGCCGTATCCGGCCATATTCGATCTTTGAAACCTTGCTTGCGTCCCATCCGCTACGGCGTGCCAACTCAGCGCCGGAGAACCCAGCGGCAACACGAATACCCCGGAGTTGCGCCCCGAGATATTCGCGCTGCTGGTCAACTGAATCGGTCACTGTGTGACGTACTCCGGAAACGGGGTGCCGAGAGACCAGAACCGGGCTCGGAGGCCGCGACAGTACGCGGCAATGTACGGGTCGGTGGTTACCGCACCAGACCAACCTCCGGACTCCCCGAACGCTGAGAAGACCACTGTTTCGTCATCAAGTAGCCAGTAGTCATCCGAAGGGACTTCCCCGGCATGATGCCGGGGAAGATATCGAATGTCTTCGCCTGCCCGTACGTTGAGCGCTGCCACGGCAAGCGCGAACCGGGTGTAGTCGGTGTGCGGTTCGGTAACGATTCGTACCCGTGTGACCGCTACGCCCCGGCTGGCCGTCTCCTGTATCAGCTCGGTCCACGGCTGGAACCATGCGTAGTCATCCGGCTCGTCTGCCAGGAACCGCCGGAACGGTTCATGCTCGTTCGGTTCGGCGTACGAGTCGAGCACTTCGAGGTGAAATGCTTCCCGCTTGCAGGTCCGGAGTAGGTCCGGGAACCCTTCATCGGGCACTAGCAGCACCGTAGAACGTCCTTTCTAGCTTCGGAACCTCGATAGCGGCTTCGTCGTCGGCAATGTCGAGCTGTGCGAGTAGTTCTGGTTCGGTGACCGGCCGACCAGTGAGCCGAAATGTTCCTCGGCCGGTGTCGGTCAACGTCGCACCGATGAACGTATCCGGTTCCAGGAAACCGAGTAGCAGGTGTGGCAACTCGACGGTATCGGCCCGGTCTGTCTTCCATGCTTGGACGACGTACCCGGCGGGGTCGTTCGCCAGCAAGGTAGGGCATCCGTTGTTGGTGCTTCCGCCTTTGCCTAGGAAACGTAACGGCATCTGTGTACCTCCGGATCGTGTCGTGCACGAGATTGCACGTACAGAACCGATTCTGGCTCAGCGATGTGGGTTATGCACTGCAAATATTTGGCTCGTGCACGGTTGAGCATGATTGTGGACCTGGCCGGTAGACGGTTCGTAGCGTCGGAGTCGGCCCCCGTGACATGTGCCGCGAACCGGTCACGGGGTGCCTACCACTGGCCTACTACAGGGGGTTGAAATGACCGCAGACGGAGACCAACAACGCAGGCGCACAGAGCTTTACCCGTTCCCTGGTGGTGTGTTCGAACGGTGGAACGACACCGACGACGCAGAGCCGGGCGTGTATGTCGAGTTCCACCACCCCCGGCAGTCGTGTACCGACGCTCGGGCGTTCGGCCCTGGTGAAGCGGAACAACTCGGATCGGCGGACGACGAGACGGAGCCCGCGTGATGGGGTTGTTCGTGGCGTTCGCTGTCCCTCTGGTCGCGTTCTTCGCTGTGGTGTTCTGGCCGGAACGGATTCCGAAGGAACGGACCGTAGACGCGATCCGCGAACGGATCGAACGCGAAGGCGATATCTAGATGACTGGCGAGGATCTTCCGGAACGTGATCCCGGTACGAGATCGGGCCTATTTCTTCTCTCTACGTTTGACGAGTGGGAGCCTCAAGCGCCGGAACTTTTGGAGCGAGTTATGTCCGGCCTGACATCGAAATCGGGGGATAACCGTTGAAGACCATTATTGAGCTTATCTCTGCGGCCGTGCTGATCGGCATGAGTCCGGCGCTTACGGTCGGCACGGGTCCGGCTCACGCTAATGCCGAGAGGCAAGACGGACCAGCCACGATTTATGTGCAGGGGGAAGGGCTAACCGTGTACAAGACTGCCACAACGCTAGCCGTCGATAATGGACACAGCGGAAACCTACAGGCGTATTATCTGATCGTCCCACCGAATAGCAACCCGCGTAATGCCGAGAAGCATTACAGCGAGCATGTATTTCGGGGACCGCTGAGGCCCGGCGTAGCCCGAGATTCGTACGGGCCTACAGGTGGGTTTCTTGACGGTACGTTGCTGTGTGCTGGTTGGTGGGACCCGGCCGGAAGGGTCACCATTCCCGGAATCCCGTGTGTAAGAATTCACTCATGACGACACTCGCAGAGCAAGGCTGGACTCCGGTCACGGCCGAGCGCTCCCAGGGCGGCTACACATGGCGTGTATGGGTCCATCCGGAGGCTACGGGATGGACGTTGGTAGAAGCCCGTGACGAATCGGGCCGGATGCACTCCGGCGGCATAGGCGAACTGGACGATGTGCCTGAGCCGGAAGGGCCGCACTTCTGGGTGGGAACATCGGACGGGTTTCCAACTTTCGTAGGTGTCCGTTTCCCGGACGATTATCCAAGTATCGAGATCGAAACGTCACACCGACAGGTGACCGTTTCGGCTGAGGAGACCGAGAGTCATTTCGGTAAGCGTTTCTACGCTATGACTCTAAGCGACGATGAGGACCTGGTAGCTGTCATCGGAGGCGGAATCCGCAAACCGCATACCCGTGCACCCGGCATCGGGTCGGGAGAGACCGGGTTCTATCCTTCCGAGCGCTAGCAGGCTTCAGCAATCCTTCCCAAGTCGTCGGGGCGGTACGCCGAGTACACGCCGAAAATCTTTCAAGTCCGGACTGACATCGAAATCAGCACTGCCCGATTCTGAAGGAGCCAGAGTCGTGACACCCGAACCGGGCGAGTACCCGATAGATCCTGATAACCCGCCGGAGTTCCCCGGAAAGCTGCCTCGAGAGCTTTCGGTGGTGGTCCGTGATCAGTTGCAGAAAATTGCCGAGGAAGTGAACCCGTATCTCGGTCCCGACCACCGGGCCATAGCCGCACTGTTCAAAGCTGCGGAAGAGTTGGCGGTAGTCACCTTTCCCAAGTCGGGGCGATACGCCGAGTACACGCCGGACGAGTGATGTCCTTACTTCAGTTCCTCCACGAGCTTGGACGGTGTTGCGTCCGTGCTCTAGACGCCGGGCAGGTGACGTACATTCGTCAGTCATGACGGATAGCCGCGCTACCGGCAAGGCGCGTAACGGGGTCTACATTTCGGTTCCTTATCTGCATCTGCTCACCGAGTCGATCCGATGGCGCGTCGACCATCACCTCGCCCGAGGCGGTCCGGCCACCCGAGCCGAGGACGCGGTGGTGGGGCGCGCCGCCACCTTCGATCAACGCTGGTCGGGCCACGCGCCCGTCACGGTGCAGTACCGATGAACCGGGCGCGACCGATCAAGCGCGGTGTCGGTCTGCTGGTCGCGGTGGCCCTGGTGGTGCTCGCCGCGGTGCTCGCGCTGTACGACGGTGGCGCTACCACCACATCTACCCCGGAGAGTCGCGCGACCACCGTCGCGACGAGCGCGGTAACCCCGACCGCCGCCGCGCCACGCGGTGCGGACAGCGCGTCGCCGGTCGATCAGGCGTCCGGTGTCCCGGAGCGCGCATACGTCACGCTGCGGGAGATCGACGCCGGCCGGTGGCCCGCCTCGGCGAACGCCCCCGGCACCAAAGGGGGCGAGCGATGGCAGAACCGCGGCGGGAACCTGCCCGCCGCCGACGGCTCCGGTAAGCCGATCACCTATCAGGAATGGGACGTCAATCCCAAGCAGTCCGGCCGATCCCGCGACGCCGAACGCATCGTCACCGGTAGCGACGGTTCGGCCTGGTACACCGGCGACCACTACAAGACCTTCACGAGGATGCGCTGATGACAAAGACCGTCACGCTGTCGCAGTTCCTTGCCCGCTCCGACGCCGCCGACGCGCCGTCCAGCGCCGCACTCGCCCCGCCGCGTGTCACGTTCGGCACGCTCGCGGTGGACGCCGCCGAATTCAGCGGGGTGCGGGACAAAGCGCCCACGGGCTACCTGGTGCGTGAACTGCGCGGCGCGAAGATGCCCACCACCGCGCGCCTGTTCGACGAGTTCGCCGCCGCGTTCCAGTTTCCGTACTACTTCGGGGAGAACAAGGACGCGTTCGACGAGTGCCTGCGTGATCTGGACGATTTCGTCGGCGAAGGGGCCGGATACGTTGCCGTGGTGCGCGACTCGGCCGGATTGCTCGCCGACGAGCCCGTCGAGCGTGACTGGTTCGCCGAGGCCATGCGCGATTGCGCGGCCTACTGGTCGCGGCGGGACGTGCTCTTCCGGGTCGTCCTGCAAGGCGACGCGCCCGATCTGCAGGACGTGTCCCTGCGCCTGTGACCAGGGCTGTTACCGCAGTTTGCCGGCCATGTCCTCGCCGAGCAGGACGAACACGTCGACTGTCTGCTCGATCAATTCGTCGCGCGTGAGATCCAGGTCGCCTTGGAGCCAGGCGGTCAGCGTCTGCACCAGCCCCCCGACCAGGTAGAGGGCCCGGAAGTCGACCGCCGTGGCCGGGCCGGAATCCGGGATCCGGTAGAAGTCCGTGCCCTCGGTGGCCACCATCCGCGCGAACGCTCGCACCGTCTCGGTGGTGCGGGCGCGCAGTTCCGGCGTCGCCATGCCCGCGATGAGGGCGGCTTTCGCCTTGCGAGGGTCATCGGTGAGCAGGTGCACGCCCGCGGTGATCGCGGCGTGCGCGGTCGCGCGCGTGTCCGGCGCGGCGGTGCGCACGGCCGCGAGGATGGCCACCGCCAGTTCCGCGGCGATCCCGTCGATCAGGGCGGTGAGCACGGCGTCGCGGCTGTCGAAGTTCTCGTAGTAGTACCGCTCGTTGAGACCCGCCCGCGCGCACAACCCCGACACGGTCAGTTTGCCCAGCCCCTCCGTGCCGATGATCTCCAGCGCGGCCTCCAGCAACGCCGCACGCCGCTGCGCCCGGCGCTCCTCGGCGGAGATGCCCCCGTAAGTCCGCTGCGCCGTCACCCTTCGATTCTTACAGGTCCGCTGAACACCGACGCCTTGGTTGGCGCCCGATCGACCCGCGCGCAACATTCTGGCATGGAGTATTGCCAGAAAGGCCGGTTCTGGTGGATGCTATTGCCAGATGTGCTCGATGAGGAGGCGGCGATGTCCGAGCCCGGCTATTTCAGTGACCACTCGATGGTCCGGCGGGTGATGAGCAAGCGGGCGGTGGGACTGACCTACGGCTTGCGCGCGCTGGTGATCGGGGCCGTGCACCCACTGCTCTTTGTCGGCACGGCGGAGAACACCGAGCACCGCATGACCCCCTACACGCGGCTGGCGCTGACCGGCCGCCTGTTCGAGGCGGTGTTCCTCGGTAGCAGAGCCGAGGCCGACCGCGCGCTGGCGTTCACCAGGAAACGGCACGTCAAGGTACGTGGGACGCTGCCGGAGGACGCCGGCGACCAGCACCCGGCGGGGACGGGATACTCCGCGCTCGACCCGCACCTCATGTTCATGACCATGGCCTTCACGTTCGACTCGGCCGAGGTGATGTACGACCTGCTGGTGCGCACCATGACCGACGGTGAGCGCGAAGGGCTCTACCAGGACTACGTGCGCTGGGGCGAGCTGTTCGGCATGCCCGCGGACGCGGCGCCCGCCAGCTATCCGGAGTTTCGTGCCTTCTTCGACGGCTACCTCGCCTCCGACGAACTGTTCCTCACCGACGAGGCGCGGCTGGTCGGCTCCTACCTGGCCGGACAGCGCGTCCCCTACTCGCAGGGTGTGCCGTTGCAGCAGGTCACCTCCGCGTTCTACCTGCTGGTGCAGGGTAGCCTGCCGACACGCATCCGCCGGATGTACGGGATGCGCTGGGGTGTGGCGGAGGAGGTCGCCTACCAGGGACTGTCCCGAGCGGTCCGCACCGCGCACGTGTCGTTTCCGCTGGTGCCCCCGGTGCTGCGTGGCACGCTCGCCGGGCCGAGCGCGCCGGTCTACCAGATGCTGTCCAAGCGGGAACACGAACTGGTCAGCGGCGGACGGCCGAGCATGCCCGGGGTGGACCCGCGCAACTGGGTGCAGCGAAATTCGGCTTGAGCCGCATGCGAAAATCGGAGTATGTCGAGTCCTGCGCCCAGCCCGGCCGCCGAACGCAAACAGCGGGTTCTGTCCGGGATCCAGCCGACCAGCTCCTCGTTCCATCTAGGCAACTACCTTGGCGCGCTGCAGTACTGGGTGACCATGCAGGACGACTACGACGCGCTGTATTTCATCCCGAACATGCACGCGATCACGGTGCCGCAGGACCCCAAGGAGCTGAAGCTCCGCACCAAGGCCGCCGCCGCTCAGCTGCTCGCGCTGGGCATCGACCCGAAGAAGTCGACCCTGTTCGTGCAGAGCCAGGTACCCGAGCACGCCGAGCTGACCTGGGTGCTCAGCTGTCTCACCGGTTTCGGCGAGGCCAGCCGGATGACCCAGTTCAAGGACAAGTCGGTGAAGCAGGGCGCGGAGAACGCGACCGTCGGCCTGTTCACCTACCCGATACTGATGGCCGCGGACATCCTGCTCTACCGCGCCCATCAGGTGCCCGTCGGCGAGGACCAGCGTCAGCACTTGGAACTGACCCGTAACCTGGCTCAGCGCTTCAACACTCGGTTCAAGAAGACGTTCGTGGTGCCGGAGGCGCACATCGTCAAGGGCACGGCGAAGATCTACGACCTGCAGGACCCGACCGCGAAGATGAGCAAGTCGGCCTCCACCGACGCGGGTCTGATCAACCTGCTCGACGACCCGAAGGTCACCGCGAAGAAGGTGAAATCCGCGGTCACCGACACCGAACGCGAGATCCGCTACGACCCGGAACTCAAGCCGGGCGTCAGCAACCTGTTGGTGATCCTGAGTTCGCTGACCGGTGCGCCGATCGTCACCTTGGAAAAGGATTTCGAGGGTAAGGGTTACGGCGAGCTGAAAGCCGACGTGGCCGACGCGCTGGTCGAATTCGTGACGCCGTTGCAGGCCAAGGTGCAAGAGTACATGTCGGATCAGGGTGAACTCGACCGCATACTCGCGGCCGGCGCCGAGCGTGCGCGAGAGATCGCAGGCAACACCCTCGCGCAGGTCTACGACCGGGTCGGCTTGCTGAGTCGCTAGGCGGGCCGCTCGTCTGGGCGGTTGCCGTTCGCCCGACCGGGTATCACCGGTGCGAGGTCTCTCGGTCGAAGGGGCGAATGGTGCATGTGATCGACAACGTCAAAGCCGGGATCCAACGCCGGATCCAGGCGCAGCCGTGGCTGGACCATCTGGTTCGCGCGGCGGGACGCTATCAGCGGCAGCGGGGCGACTACTACGCGGCGGGCATCACGTATTTCACTGTGCTCTCGTTGTTTCCGCTGCTCATGATCGCTTTCGCGGTCGCGGGCGTGATCTTGTCCAGCCATCCTGATCTGCTCGGGGAGTTGCAGGCCAAGATCGTCGAGAACATTCCCGGCTCGTTCGGCACCCAGCTGAACGATTTGATCGATCAGGCGGTCGACTCCCGGCGCACGGTCGGCGCGCTGGGCCTGATCACCGGCGTCTACAGCGGCCTCGGCTGGATGGCCAACCTGCGCGCCGCGCTCACCGAGCAATGGGACCAGAAGTCTCCGGACGGCAACTGGCTGATGACCAAGCTCTCCGATCTGGGTGCGCTGGTCGGTCTCGGCCTCGCGTTCGCGGTCTCGCTGGGGTTGTCGGCCTTGGCGTCGAGCTCGCTCGGCAGTCAACTGCTGGCCAATCTGGGCCTCGGCGAATTGCCGGGCGCGGACCTGCTGTTGTCGCTGTTGTCGATCGCGCTCGGGTTCCTCGCCTCCTGGGCGGTGTTCGCCTGGGTCATCGCACGGTTGCCCCGGGAACCGGTGACGCTGGCCAGTGCCGCCAAGGCGGCCGGTCTGGCCGCGCTGGTCTTCGAGGTGTTCAAGATCGTCGCCTCGATCTACCTGCAATCGGTGCTCAGCAGCCCGGCGGGCGCCACCTTCGGCTCGATCATCGGTCTGATGGTGTTCACTTACGTCACCTACCGCATCGTCCTGTTCGCCACGGCCTGGGCCGCCACCGCCGCGGAGAACGAGCCGGAAGCCGAGATTCCCGCCCCCGGGCCGGCCGTGATTGCGCCGCGGGTCGGTGCGCGTGACGTCTCGATGGGGGTGGGCGCGGCCTTCTTCGGCGCGGGCGCGCTTGCCGCCCTGACTCTTTCCGGATTGCGCAGGTCGGACCGGCGGTGATCGATCAGCGTCGCCGGGTGGCCCGCCGTGCCCCCAGGACGAGCGCGGCGATCACGAGGACACCGCCGATGATCAGCACGGTTCGCGCGCCCGTGCGGCGATCTCCGGTGTGTGGCATGGCGGAGGGGTCGCTGCCCGGCGACGAGGACATCGCCGGGTCGTTTCCCGATGTGGGCGGCGCGGCGAGGGTGGCTCCGCTCTGGTCGCGCTGGGGTACCACCGCGCCGGGCAGATTGCCGATCGCGGCGCCGCGGGGCAGCGCGAATCCGTAGTCGAGCAGGCGGGCGGCCTGCTCCCACGGGCGCACCGGCTGCACGTCGGCCTTGAGGAGAGTGACGGCGAGCCTGCGGCCGCCCCGCTGGGCGGCGGCGACGAAGGTCTGGCGCGCGTCATCGGTGAAGCCGGTCTTGCCGCCGAGGGCGCCGTCGTAGTTGTAGAGCAGCTGGTTGTCGTTGCCGATCGGGTAGCCGGGGCGGTCGGTGTCGCCCGGAACGGCCGGGTCGGCGGGGTAGCCGGGGAAGTCGACCTGCTCGGTGTGGATCAGCTCGGCGAACAGCGGGACGGTCATGGCCTCACGGAACAGCACGGCGAGGTCGTAGGCCGAGGTGCTCATGCCGGGGCCGTCCAGCCCGGACGGAGTGGCCGTGCGAGTATCCATGGCGCGCAACGACTTCGCCAGGTCGTTCATCTTCGCCACGGTCGCGGCGTCGCCGCCGAGCTGCGCCGCGATGGCATGCGCCGCGTCGTTGCCCGAAGCCATGATCAACGCCTGCATGAGCTGCCGATTGGTGTAACGGCCGCCGGGGCCGATGCCGACCCGGGTGCCGTCGGCGTTGGCGTCGGCCTGCGTGCCGACGACCACCTTGTCGAGATTCAGTGTGCGCAGCGCCAGCGTGGCCAGCAGCACCTTGATCGTGCTCGCGGGGCGGTAGCGACCGTGCGGGTCCTTCGCGGCCAGCACCTCTCCGGTATCCAGATCCGCCACCAGCCAGGCCGTCGCCGAAATGTCCTGCGGAGCGGGCGGCGCGGCTTTGGGAAGTACGACTCCGCACTCGCCGAGGCGGGTTCCCCCGATCGGCGGGGAAGGGATCGACAAAGGCGTAGGAGTCGGCTGTCCGGGCGCGGGCACTTCGGAGGTGTCGATCGGTGCGGGCGGCGATGTCTTCTGCGGGCACCCGTCGGTGTTCGGGGTGGTGAACGGGGTGGTGGTGCTCGGTGCCGCAAGAGACGGCGCGGCCGTCGCTCCGATCGCGGCGACGGCGAGGACGGCGCCTGCGCAGAGCAAGGCACGGCGAGTGATCTTCATCGCCGATGAGCCTAGCGAGCGGTCCGGTGATGGGGCAGTCCATCCCCGCGACGGTATTGACAGTATCTACTAAGTGAGAGCTACTATCAAAAAGATGTAGCTACCATTTCTGGAGGCGTCATGAAGAACGACTCGTCCCGTCGCTGGTTCGCCCTCGGCGCGCTGGCCGTGGCGATGCTGACGATCGGGCTCGATGTCACCGTGCTGACCGTGGCGCTGCCCACGCTCGCCGTCGACCTGAATGCGAATACCGCCGCGCTGCAATGGTTCAGCAGCGCCTACACGCTGGCGCTGGCCGCCGTGATGCTGCCCGCGGGCGCGCTCGGCGATCGCTACGGCCGCAAGAAGTTCCTGCTCGCCGCGCTGGTGCTGTTCGGTGTGGCGTCCATCGCGTGCGCCGTGGCCACCTCGCCCGGCGAACTCGTCGCGGCGCGCGTCGTGCTCGGCATCGCGGCCGCGGCGATGATGCCGCTGTCGATGTCGGTGCTGCCCGCGATGTTCCCCGAACCGGCGGAGCTCCAGCGGGCGCTTACCATCTGGATCACCTCCACCGCGATCGGCCTACCGTTGGGCCCGATCGTGGGAGGTTGGTTGCTGCGGAACTTCTGGTGGGGTTCGGTGTTCCTGATCAACGTGCCGATGGTCGTGATCGGTGCGTGCGCCGTCGCCGCGTTGGTGCCCGAATCGCGCAGCGCGCAGCGCTTCCGGATCGATCTGCCCGGCGTCGCGCTGTCCGCCGCTGGCATGCTCGGGCTCACCTACGGCTTCATCAGGATCGGCGAGAAAGGCTGGGGCGACGGCCCGGCCTGGGCGATCATCGCGGCCGGTGTGCTGCTGCTCGGCGCGTTCCTGGTCTGGCAGCGCAGGACCACGCATCCGCTGGTCGATCTCGGGCTCTTCGCCGCCGACGGATTCCGCTGGGGGACGGCCTTTTCGATCGTGGTGAACTTCGCGATGTTCGGCATGTTCTTCACCGTTCCGCAGTACTTCCAAGCGGTGCTCGGCGTGGACGCGCTCGGCAGCGGCCTGCGATTGCTCCCGTTGATCGCCGGTTTGCTGGTCGGCAGCAGGCTGGTCGACAAAGTGCTGCCGAAATTGGGCGTGCGCGTGGTGGTGGCCGCCGGATTCGCGCTGCTGGCCGGCTCGCTGGCGCTGGGGGCGTTGACCACCGTGGACAGCGGTTACGGCTTCGCCGCCCTGTGGTTGACGCTGCTCGGCGCCGGTATGGGGGTGGTGATGCCCGCGGCCATGGGCATGGCGATGGGTGATCTGGATGCCGAGCGCTCCGGGTCCGGTTCCGCGCTGTTGCAGGCGCTGCGCCAAGCAGGTGGCACCATCGGCGTCGCGGTGCTCGGCACCGTGCTGTCCACCCGGTACCGGTCGGAACTGGGCGAGCTGAACCGCGAGCCGGTCTCCGACGGCGTGAACGCGGGCGTCGCCGCGGCGGGCAAGCTGGGCGATTCGTCGATGCTGCACCAGGTGCAGGTGGCCTTCCTCGGCGGCATGAGCGCGATGCTGTGGGCCTGCGCCGCGATATGCGTGCTGGCGGCGGTACTCACGGCGACCTTGGTGCGCACGCGGCAACCCGCACGGGCGCCGGAGCCGGGTGCGGCAGAATCGATCCATGTCGGTTGAGCTACCCGCGAGCGGGACGGCGCAGGGTCTGCGCGAGCGGAAGAAGGAACGGACCCGCCGGACGATTCGCCTCGAGGCTTTCCGGCTGTTCCGCGAGCAGGGTTACAACGAGACGACGATCGAACAGATCGCCGCGGCCGCCGATGTCTCGCCGAGTACCTTCTTCCGCTACTTCCCGACCAAGGAACAGCTGGTGCTCGCCGACGACCTCGATCCGGCGATGATCGAGGCGTTGCGGCGTCAGCCGCGCGACATCGGGCCGATGGCGGCATTTCGTAACGCGGTGCTGGAGGTCTTCGGCAATCTGGCCGCCGCCGAGCTGGCGTTCGAGCAGGAGCGGCAGGCGCTGCTCTATCACGTGCCGGAGCTGCGCTCGGCCATCGGTCTGGAGATCATCCGCAGCATCGACCTCATCGCGAGCCTGCTGGCCGATCATCTCGGCCGGGCCGCCGACGACTTCGAGGTGCGAGTGGCGGCGGGCGCGATGGCGGGCGCGGCTCTCGGCATGGCGACGATGACGCCGTTGAACGTCGAGAACATCACCCGCACATTGGATTTCCTGGACGCGGGCATGCCGCTCGTGCCGAAGCGCGAGTCCTGAAGCACCGGCCGTACTGTTACGCGCCCGCGGGACTGGCCTGCCGCAAACGGTCGGGCGTGTCGTCGTCCATGGTCGCGAAGAAGCCGCCGATCACGTCCTCGATCTCGGCGATCGAGTCCGCGCAGTAGAGAGTCGGCTGATAGTGGGTGATGTCGTAGGTCGCGGTACCCATCCGGGCGATGTCGAGCGGGCGTAGTTCGGCGTGCCGGAACTCCTCGATCTCGCCGTAGGACGACAGCAGGCCCGCGCCGTAGCACCGAATCTCGCCGCGCTCCCGGACGACGCCGAATTCCATCGAGAACCAGAAGACGTCGGCAAGGAATTTCAACGCGCGATCGGTGCTCAGGCGCGCCACCGCCGCGCCGACGGTCGCGTAGATCGCCGCGAAGCGCGGGCTGGCGATCTGGGTGGCATGCCCGATGATCTCGTGGATGGCATCCGGCTCCGGGGTGTACAACGGTGCGGAATGATGCCGGATGTACTGCGTGGAGTGGAAGATCCGATCGGCGAAGGAGCCGAAGAACTGTCGCAGCGGCACCAGTCCGGCGGCCGGTGCGTACCGGAATCCGGTCAGCGGGGCGAGCGCCGCGGACACCTCGTCCAATTGCGGGATGTGGTCGGTGGGCAACGACAGCGCTTCGGCGGCCGTCAACACCTCCGCGCTGGCATAGGTGCGATGTTTGCGCGCGAGTTCGGCCGACACGATCCGCCACACCTGCTGCTCCTCGTCGGTGTAGGCGATATGGGGTAGCGGCTTTCCCGGCGCGTGGTCCAGTGCCAGCGCGGCGATGGCATTGCGCCGGGCCCGATATTCCGGATCGTGCACACCGGGGTGCTCATCGCTCAGGTGCACGGTCACGTCGCCGTCGCCGGTGCGGGTCACCGGCGAGTACAACTGCGCCTCGCTGAACATGACTCGATGCAAGCACCGCGGGCACCCGCCGACAACAAAAGCCCGTTCAGCTGAGCAATCTGCCTAGCTGAACGGGCTTTCCCGCGGCCGTCCTGACAATCGAAGGCGGGGATCGGACGGCGTGCTGATCAGTGCGCGCCGTGCAACGAATGCACCACCGCGTGGCCTTTGCCGCGTCCGATCATCCACTTGTTGACCGGCGTGGTCAGCACGAAGGCCACCGCCAAGGCGAAGGCGAGGGTGGTCCAGAACAGCACCGTGTCCAGGTGGGCGTCCATCGCGCCGGGGACGGCGAGGATCACGGCGTTGTCCACGATCTCCATCACCGTGATGGACACCGTGTCGGCGGCAAGCGCGGTGCCGACGGCGGCCGCCAACGGCAGGCCCGCGTGCAGCACGCCGCGCATGGTCAACGCATAGCCGAACACGAACGCCAGCACGATGGCCAGCACCATCGTCGAGGTGTTGTTCCAGCCCAGCGCGGTGCCGATCACCATGCCGAGGATTTCGCCGATGGCGCAGCCGGTGAGGCAGTGCAGGGTCGCCATCGCCGCCATCCGCCAGGTAGCGGGGCCGTGGTGCGCGCCGCGCTGTCCGGCGTGTGCGGCGTGGGAGACGTGTTCGCCCGACGGGTGGTGCCTGTGTTCCATGACTGGAACTATACCCCCGTAGGGTATCTGCGCAAGTCCGAGTTCGCGATTTGCCGGACATGAGCGGGCGTTATGCCGCAAGATGGCGAAAGTATGAAGGAGGGCGCATGAAATCCATGCGGATCGATCTCGACCAGGACCTGCTCGCCGCGGCCGCCGCCATCATGGGCACGTCGACCAGTGACGCCACCGTCAACGAGGCCTTGCGCCGGATCGTCGTGCACGAGCGCCAGCTGCACAATCTGCAGCGGCTCGCCGCGAAGATGTTCGTCGGGCTACCGGACGTCGCGGTGGTGGACCGCTAGGCCTTCTGGAACCGGTTATCTGGGAGAAGTGGGCCGCCGCTCCTCGAGAGCGCGCTGCCAGATCTCGTCGAACTCCTCGGCGTCGATTCGAAGCGCGGTGAACTCGGTTTGCGCACTCAGTTCGTCCGGCGTCGGAACCGGGATCTGCCCGAGTTCGGTCGTGCCGGTGCCACGGCCCGAATCGGCCCAGTCGCGGTGCCCGTCGCGGAACACCTCGACTTTGCGCACCTCGAAACCGTCGTCGCCGATCTCGCTGAGCAACTCGACCGGCTCGTCCTCGAAATCGTGGTGCCATTGCGCCTTCAGGTACCACATCGCCATCAGCTCCCCAGCTCGCGACTGACTCGGCTACCGAACCGCACACCAGCCAGCATATGGGCTAGCACTCGGCAGGCGGTGCCGCGTCGGGACATCTCGGCTGGACGTCCGCCTCCGCGGCGCGTCCTTCGGGGACGGACTACTCCGCCTCGGCGGGTGCGGCGAAGAAGCGGATCAGCATGTGGCGCGCGCCTGCGGTCGCATCGGCTCGATGGGTCGAGTAGCGCGCTACCAGCGCGCCGTACTCGGCGATGAACTCCATCCACTGCTCATGGGTCAGGTATGTATTGCTGCGGTGCACCTGGGCCCACCCGGCCGGGCCGGTCCACTCCTTGGTGGCGCGCAGGTATAGGTCGATATCGCGACCGGACTTGAGCGCGGCGAGGTGGGCTACCGCGGCGCGCTCGGCCGGTTCCATGGTGGCCGGGTCCGGTGTCGTGTGGCTGAACGGCACCGTACGCCACCATCGTTCGCGGCCGGTGGAGCGCTCCGCGATCTCCTCGATCAACCCGATTTCGGCGAGTTTGCGCAGGTGATAGCTGGTGGTGCCGGTGCTCTCACGCAGCGCCTCGGCCAGGGTGGCCGAATTCGCCTCGCCGTGCCCGCCCAGGTAGTCGAGGATCTGGCTGCGCAGCGGATGGGCCAGGGTGCGATACAGCGCGGTGCGTTCGGCGCTGGTCATCTCGTCGGCGCTGTGCGTCTCCCTAGGAGTCTGATCGGCCATGTCACTCACCCTAACAAAGGATTTTTTGCAAAAATTTGTTTGCAGAGATTCATTTGCGATCCTACTGTGGAGTGCATGATCACGACCGCACCGCACCCGCGACGCGCCGGGGAACCGACCGACCGACATGCCCGCGACAGTTACCGAAGGGCTCGCGGCATGCTCGCGGCCTCGGGGTTCGCGCTGCTCCCCTGGGCCGGGATACTCGCTGCCACTCTCCCGGCCACCGCGCAGGTACGGAACTGGTCGACCGCATGGGTGGGCCTTGACCTGCTGCTCGCGGCGGGCTGTGGCGCGACCTGTGTCCTGCTGCGCCGCAACGATTCGCGAGCCAGGCTCAGTGCCGCCGCCGTGGCCGGGATCGCCGTGGTGGACATGTGGTTCGACCTGGTCACCGCCGAACCCGGCGGGCAATTCGCCGTGGCGGTACTGTGCGCCGTCGCCGAGACCGCCCTGATAACAGCCTGTTCGCGAATCGCGCTCGGTGACAATGCGCCGGCGTCCGACGAAGCGCCGGTCCCAAGCAGCGGTCAACGCCGCCGCCGATAACGATGCCTCCGAGCCGTGGTGTTGTGGACCTGCGCGACTGTCGGTACCCCCTGGCAGAATGCCGGGCACAGTTGGCGTGACCGAGGGGTGGGGGAGTCATGGCGGTCTCTCTGATCGATGTGCCGGTAACGCAGCGGCCGCGTGAGCGGTTGCTGGCGCTCGGGCCGCACGCGCTGAGCGATGCGGAGTTGCTGGCTCTGCTGCTACGCCAGGGCAGGCGCGGTGCGAGCGCGCTGGATCTGGCGGTGGAGTTGCTGGTCGAGCACGGCGGGCTCGCCGGGCTGGCGTCCGCGCGGCCGGAGGAGTTGTCGCGCCGGGCGGGCATCGGCGTCGCGAAGGCCGCCGCGATCATCGCCGCCTTCCACCTCGGCGCACGAGCACGTGGCAGGCCGGACACGTCGATCCGGTTCACCAGCCCCGCCGACGTGGCCGCCGCCGCCCTCCCGCTGTTCGCGGGCGCCCGGGTGGAGCGTCTTCTCGTCCTGATCTGCGACGCCCAGAATCGCCTCCGCCAGAAGGTCTTCGTCGCCGAAGGCGCTGTCGACCAGGTCGCCGTCCCCGTCCGGGAAATACTGAACACCGTCCTGCGCCACGACGGCCGCGCCTTCGCCATCGTGCACAACCACCCTTCCGGCGATCCCACCCCCAGCCGCGACGACCGCCACACCACAACCCTCCTCACCGAAGCCGCCCACACCGTAGGCCTGCGTTTCCTCGACCACGTGGTCATCGCGGGGGAGAGGTGGACGAGCGCACCGAGACTCGCTTGACCTTCTCACTGTGTGAAGGCCTTCACTGGCTGTCGGAGGTGGTCCCCATCAATTCGACACACGGCAATACACAGCACACCCGGCTGCTCGACGCATTGGCGGCCGCGAATTCGTCGACGCGGCTGCAGGCGGCGCTGGCGGTAGGCACGCATCCCGAAGCCGGTTTCATCGACGCCCTGGTAGAGCGGTCCGCGATCGAGCCGGACTTCTTCGTGCGGGACATGCTCACGTGGGCGCTGACTCGGTTCCCGGCGGAGCTCACAGTGCCGAGACTGCTCACGGAGGTGCGTTCCGAGCGTGCGCAGGCCAGGAGCCAAGCGTTGCACACGCTGTCCAAGATCGGCGATTCGAGCGCGTGGCCGGCGATCGCGCGTTCGTCGCTCCACGATGCCGACGATGAAGTCGCGCGAAGTGCCTGGCGTGCCGCCGTCGTTCTCGTGCCCCACGAAGCGACCGAATGGCTGGGCGCGGAGCTGGCCAGGCAATTCGGTCGGGGAGACCGGGAGGTACGGTTGAGCTTGAGCCGCGCTCTGGTCGCGCTCGGGGAGGTGGTCGAGCCGGTCCTCCGGACAGCGATGGCTGATCCCGATCCAACGGTGCGGGCGCATGCGCGCGCCACCGAACGGCTCCTGCGCGACCCGGACGCCGGATTCGACCTCGCCGTCGATGAGGCACGGCGGGTCGTCGCACTCGGCCCGGATCGGGAGGAGACGACTGCGTGCTGATCGGTGAGGTGGCGCGCCGCTCGGGAGTGAGCGCCCGCATGCTCAGGCACTACGACTCACTCGGGCTGGTCCGACCGACCGGCCGTACCGTGGGCGGTTACCGGGAATACTCGCCGGAAGACATTCGGCGGATCTTCCACGTCGAGGGCCTGCGCTCCCTTGGGCTGTCACTGAGCCAGATCGGACGCGCTCTCGATGACGCCGCATTCACCCCGTCCGCGCTGGTCGGAGACCTCATTCGGAAGACCGGAGAACGACTGGACCGGGAGCGAGAACTCCTGGAGCGGCTTCGTACGGTCGATTCTGCCGAGCCCTCCGGCTGGCAAGACGTCCTGCGCATCATCGAACTGCTGCACGGACTCGGTTCGCAGAGCCCCGCCCGGCGGCAGCAGGCCGTCCTGGCGCCGGCCGAGGACGTAGCGGTGCCGGCCGAACTGCTGGCCGAGGCGGTGCTCACCGAATCCGATCCGTATGTGGCCGGGGCTTTGCGGTGGGCGCTGGCACGTGCCGGCGGTGACGGGGTGGCGAGCGTGGCATCCGGCCTGGGCTCCGAGGACGTCGACGTCCGGCGGCGCGCGGTCTTCGCGCTCGCCGAGCTGCCGGGCGACGAGGCGACCGCGGTGCTCACGGACGCGCTCGAGGACCCGGACACGACGGTCCGCAGACACGCCGCTCTCGCCGTGGGTGGGCGCGGCGTGACCCGGGCCGTGCCAGCGCTTGTCGGCACGGTGGTCGAAGGCCCGAACGACGTCGAGGCGGCCGAACTCTTGGGAACGCTTGCGCAGGACGCGGAGTGGGCGGATCGGATCATAAGTGCGCTGGTCGAACAGCTCACCGCATATGCGACGGACTCGGCGGTGCGAATCCGACTGACCCAGGCGCTCGCTGAAATGCCGGGGACCATCGCGCTGGATACCCTGCGGCAACTGTCCTGCGATGAGGATCGCGCCGTGGCGGCCATCGCCTCGGCCCTCGTGGAAACGCTCGTAGAACGACCGGGCGAGGAGCTGGGGCAACCCTGACCGATCTCACGGCGTGGTGCGGCCGATCCAGTGGAATCCCTTCAAGAAGTCGGCCGCGTGCATTCCCCTCGGCAGGTGGCGGTCGATTTCGGCGAGGGTGGGGTAGCGGTCGTTCGGTGGGTAGTCCAGTTCGTCGAGGAGTTGTCGCAACTCCGGGGTGATCACAGCGTCCGGTTCCAGGGCGAGATCCGCACGGATGCGGCTGCTCAGCGCCCGCATGCCCGCGGCGAGATGGTCGGGATCGGTGACGCCGTTCCAGTCGAGGTCGTGCCTGATCGCGGCGCGAGCCCCGCGGCGACCGTGCACCATGAAGGTCACATCTTCCACCTCGGACCGCCGGAGGTAAGCGCGGAGTGGGGTGACGACCTGGTCACCGGCTCTGGTGTTGGCTTGCCACGGTTCGGTCCACAGCTTGTCGAATCGTGCGGTGAGCCAGCCGTTTTCGTCGAACTCGATGGAGAGATCCAGATCCCCCGCCTCGGCCGGATTCTCGCCACGGCTGACGAACACGCCGCGGATCCGTATTCCGGAGATGGACTCGTCGTCGGTGCGCAGATAGTTGACGCGGGTCAGCCGCAGCTCGAGCTCGAGGCCGTACTCCCGTTGCAGGCCGGACAATCTCGGTAGCAACTCGCTTTCGGCAGGGGGTTCGGCGAGCAGATCCGGTATGGCCGGCACCTCCGACAGATTCGGGTCCGGTGCGACGGTGGTCCGCCGAGTCGAGTGCGTCGTGGTGTCGAGGCCGGTGCTGGGCAGGTCGGGGCGGGGTCGGCTCGGGTCGGCGGCATGCAGCATGAGGTCGCGGACCTGCTGATAGGTCAGTCGCGTCCCCCGTGACGGCCACTGCCCGGTCGTCTCGGCGTAGCTCCACAGGGCGAGGTAGTCGGAGTAGAAGCGACGTGTCAGGGGGCCGGCTGTGGCGGGGTCGACGCTGATCTTGTGCACGAAGTATCGGGAGTCGGTGTACAGCGAGTCGAGGGCGGCCATGGCGCGCAGCCGCCGGAACTCGAGAACACCGGATTCACCGTGCTGGTCGCGAATTTCGTCCTCCACCATGATCGTCACCCGGCCCAGGGCCTCCGGCGGCCATGAGTTCCAGAAGATGGTGACGTAGTCCCACAACCGGTGCCGGACGCCGGTGAGATTCCAGTTGTCGAGGCGTACTTCGCCGTCGGGCCGGACCCACAGGTTGCGGAAGGTGGCGTTGCCGTGGCTCAGCCCGGCCGTCCAGGTGGTGTCGCCCGGCACCCAGATCTCGTGCGACAGCGGTACTCCCATGCTGCGCAGGAACGGATGAGATTGTTCCTGCTTGATCCGCTGCATGCTCAGGTACAGCTGTTCCTGGTCGGCTACGGTGCGGACCGACAGATCGTTGGGCAGCTCGACCGCCTGCAACCGCCGCAACTGTCGGAGCAGGGCGCGCAAAGTCCGTGGCCAGTCCGGGTCACCGGTCGTGGGGACGCGGCCGGGGCCCATTTCGCGGAACGAGTAGTCGTCGGAGTGGGCCATCGTCGTCGGCACGTCGACACCTGCCTGCCGGGCCAGACCTTCCGCGCGTTCGTCGTCCAGGGCGACCTGTTCGACGAGCCGGTCTCCAGCGAGCAGTTTCGGATGCGTGGGATTGGCGGCCAGATCCTTGTCTCCAGGCGTGGCGACGATGCGCCGCACCTTCACCGGCTTTCCGCCGCCGTCGGTGACGCACCAGACCTCCGTGTAATGGCCGGCGACATCGGGGGAATTCGTCACGACGGTGATCAGCATGCGGGCCGCATCGTCGAGCTCCAAGCCGCCGTCGTGGACCGGTTCGGCGATGTCGAGCAGGTAATCGGTGCCCTGCGGGCGGCGCAGGGCAGGGCGGAATGTGATCGGGGTGGTCGGCAGCGCCGGATCGGTGAGGTCCTTGTACGCCCATCGCCGGGCGAACCACGCACTCGGCCCGGCCTGCCCGCCGGGCTCGGAGACCCAGCTGTAACCGCACCGCGCCGCTCGGACGCCGTCTTTGCGCGAAACCTCGACCTCGATCGCATCGGCGCCCATCCGCCGGGCCAGGTCTTCGGCCGGTCCGAGGAGGTAGGGGCCGCCGTAGTCGGCGGCGAGGCGATCGAGGTCGGCGCCGATCGGTTCCGGCCGTGCGGTGACTCGTTGGGACTCGTCGAGGTCGAAACGCACGGTGATTTCGCCGTATTCGCGGGTGCCGTCCATCAGCACGGTGCGCAGCCGAATGCGGCTCACCACGCCCGGGGCAGCGTCATCGAGCGGCTCGTATTCCGCCGCGAGAGCTTCCAGCCTGGCAGGTCCGTCGGTACACCGCAGGGTGGCGATGGCCTCGGACAGGCCGGCCTCCGCTGCGGCGCTGTCGTGCCCGCTCGCGGCCCGCAGCAGCAACTCGCGCACCGACAGCCGCGGCAGCCAGGACGTGTCCGGATCCGTCGCATGGGTAGCCGGTTCGACGGCTGCCGATCGGTCGGCAGCCGAATCCGTCGCCATCATGTGGTTTTCGCGTTGCCGTACGAATTGGCGAGACCATCGCTGCAAGAGGTTACGCACCTGGGTCTCATCCGGTGCCCGTCGACCCGCGGCCGCGAACACGACCTTCAGGTTGCGGTGCAACGCGTCGGTCGCGTCGGCGAGGAAACTCGGGTCGCGGGCGATCAGCAGCGGCAACCGGAAGCTGTCTCCGGCAACGGATTTCCATGCCTCCAGCACCAGATATCGGTTGAAGTCCGCGGCAGCGTCCGCGCCGTGGTCGCGCCGCAGCCGCGCCCGGCACCAGTTCATGACCTCGTTCCGGACGGTGGGGGTAGGCCACGGGTTCCTTGTCGCGAACGCCACGTAATCCCACACCGGCGATCCCGGCTGGGTCAGTTCCAGGTCGAGCAGCCCGACCCCATCGGGGCCCAGCTTCATATTGAGGAAGGTCGGATCGCCGTGCAGCACACCGAGCTGGATATCGTCGTCCGTTGCGGGTCGCACGTCGAAGATCTCGTACAGGCCGGGCAGACCCAGTTCGCCGTGCAGCCGATCATCGGTGTCGAACTCCAGGGGGATCCGTGCCACCTCGCGAACCAGTCGCTGCTCCCATTCGACGCGGGTGGTGGGTACTTGTTGCTCGGGTTCGGCCTCGGCCCAGTGCTCGGCGTGCAGGGCGTGCAGGCGATCGAGCGCCGGGAACAGGGCCTCGGCGACGTCTTGCCACGGATCATCCGGTGTGGGGTGTTCCCCGGCGAGGTACTCGTGGAACAGGTAATGCTCCGGATAGGACTCCTGAGCACCGACGTGATACAGCGCCGGTACCCGGACGCCGGCCTTCCGGCACAGCTGGACGGCGGCGGATTCCCCGAACGTGAGGCCGATCCGGGGATCGAAATTGGGATTCGGCGTATTGATCGAC
The DNA here is from genome assembly GCF_053603155.1 of Nocardia sp. NPDC004260. NCBI lineage: Bacteria > Bacillati > Actinomycetota > Actinomycetes > Mycobacteriales > Nocardiaceae > Nocardia > Nocardia sp. NPDC004260. The sequence continues at coordinate 58,612 of NZ_JBSGEZ010000032.1, forward strand.
GCCCGGATGACAACCTTCCGGCCGTTCAGCTCGAAGATCCAGACCCCGTGATGATTCCCGGCGAAGTGGGCTCGATTGCGGAACAGCGTGGTGAGAAGTGCGATGTCGGTTCCGGTCAATGCGGGATCCTCGGTCTCGGCACCGAGGGACGCCATCCGGGCCGTCGGTCGTGGAGCCGCACCGGGGAGTGGTTCGGAAACGTCCGTGGACACACCGTCCAGCACGCCCCACCACCGGAGGTCTTGCGACCACCGCTGTGATGACGGCTCGAGATACGCGGCCAGCTCCGTGAAGGTCGGTCGTGCCTCGGCGGGCCGGTCGAACCGGTCGAGCATCGGGTCGGCGATGAGTTCCCGCGGGTCGGTGCTCAGCAGGTGCGCCGTGCTCTCCCGCGATTCGGCGAGATGGTCCGGATCGGAATCCAGCCGAAGACCGTGCTGTGCCGCGATTGCGAAGCCGGTCGGGCCGTTGACGGGCACGATGATCCGGCCATCCGTGCCGACACACTGGCGCAGTTGCGGAACGAAGTGCTGCGCGAAGTGCCCGCCCGCGAAGGCCGGGTCGACCACCAGGTGGTCGAAAGTCACCGTGACTCGGCCATTTTCGTCCTGGCGAACATGGAAACGCATGTCGCCCGCTTCATCGACGCCCGGTAGGCCCTCGGCGACTCCGCCCTGGCTGACATGGAAACGCATGTCGCCCGATTCGCCGACGCGCCACGTGCCCCCGGCGACAACGGTGGCCGACACGGTCAAGCACCGATTCCCCGCGTTGTCGGTGTACCGTGCGGTGGTCGGTATCACGGCGTAGTCGCGAGGACCGTACCGTCGATCCAGCAGACCGTTCACGACAGCCCGCAGTTCGGTGTCGCCTGCGACCTCGGCGGCCGGCAGAACCGGATGCGGACGTGCTGTGGGCGCGACAGCCTCCGGAATGTCCGCGGATGAGGGGGCGTGCCGACTCGGCTGCGCCGCAGGCTGATTCGGCAGCGGCGGCAACCCCTGCCTCGTGCACACCTCGTTCACCGCTTCCAGCATCAGCGTGCGAACGACATCCGGCGACTCCGGCTCCCATCCACGCAGGCGGCACAGCCGTCGATAGTCGGAGTAGAACCGTCCGGTGAGCCGGTCGGCCTTGCCGGCGTCCTCCGCGATCTGCTGGACGAAATTGCGCGAATCGGCGTAGAGCGAGTCGAGGCAACCCATTGTCAGCAGCCGATCCAGTTCCGCTTCGGCGCCCGGTCCGACCAGCCCGTTGGCCTCGAGGTCGCGGACCTCGGTTCTGATCTTGTTCTCGACCTGTTCGGCGATCTCCGGCGGCCAGTTCGACCACAGCATCGTCACGTAATCCCACAGCGGGTGGGTAATGGCGGCGTTATCCCAATCGATCAGCGTCGCGGTGTCGTTCTCGTCGTCGATTCGCAGGTTGCTGACCGTCATGTCGTTGTGATTTAGGCTCGGCCGCCAAATCGCGTCGTCGGTCTCCGGCGACCAGGCCTGATGGGGGGCGAGGCGGAACAGCCGATCCAGCCAGGGCGCGCGGCGACGGTAGTTGCGGCGCTGCTGATCCAGGTAGAGGTGGAGGTGTTCGGTCACAGGCCGCACCTGCAGATGCGGGGGTAGCTGCACATTCAGCAGACGTCGCTTCGCCTCGAACATCTTCTTCAAGATCAGATCCCAGTTCGGATCATCCGGCTCCGGGGTGCGTCCGTCGGCATACTCCTCCACGTAGTAATCGCGCCATCGGTATACCTGTGCGGGAACATCGGTCACAGTTCCGGCAAGCTGCACGGCATCGGGTGCATCGAACGGAAGCCGATGGAACCAGCGGACATTCCGATGCGACGGATCGGGGTTGCGGGTGAGGTCTTTTTCACCTGTGGTCGTCGGCAATATCTGGTGCACGACTATCCGGTTGCCGTTGTCGTCTCGATAGCGCCACGCCCGCTTGTTGTTTCCCTCGTAGTCGGGTGCTCGGAGCCGGGCCCGCAGGATCTGCCTGGCGGTAACCTTCGAGTCCAGTGTGCCGCGGCCTTCGCGTTCGATGTTGTCCAGCAGCGTTTCCTGTGCGGGCGGGTCCGTGGGGATGGCTACGACCGGCCGCGCTTCGGGTTGGCTCCATTCGAGGTCCGTGGCGGCGGGTGCGTCGGCCATGTCGATGCACGCGGCCCACGGTGCGAGGATCTCCTCGAGCGGAACACCGGCGTCGACCAGCCCGGCATCCCACAGTTCCCTCAGCGTAGGGAGGTCACCTGCTCGCAACCTTCGGCCTATTTCTGCGACGCCGGGCGGGACGGTCGGCACGCGCTGTTCGAGGTCGTCTATGGCGTCGCACAAGGCCTCGCGGATTGCTTCTCTCTCACCGGGATGCTCCCTGTTCAAGTCGAATCCGGCCCGAGCCGCCGCCGCCCAGTCACTGATCAACGTCGCCTGGAGCCGGTCCGCGCCCGCGTCACGAACGAAGTCGAGCACGAGAGGTTCGACCTTCTGGGCTTCCAGGTCGCCGACGCAATCTGCGACCATCCGGCCGGAGGCATTCGTGGAAAAGGTGAAATAGACCTCGCCGCTGATGCGTGTGCCTTCCACGACCGCAGCCGTGACGACGGCGGTGAGGAAGCCGTCCGAGGAGCCCAGCCACCGCAGCCTGATCGGCTCCAGCCGTCGCGGTCCGTCCCAGCGTTGGACGGCGGTCAGTGCCGCCGACTTGTCCACATCGTGGTGACCGGCACCGAGCTCCCTGTCGGCCGCGTGCAGCATCCGCCGCATCCACCGGCGTGGTTCCGTCGCGGGAGCCGGCGGAATCTCCCAGGCAGTCGCCGCGGCGGCGGACGTGTCCAGCAGTTCCAGCTCACGTAGCGCCCATTCCGCCAGCAGATCGTGAACCGCGTCCTCGGAGATGGGGTCCTGCCCGGCGGCGCGGCGGACGAGGGCGACGTTCCGGTAGAAGTCCGGAAGCACCTCCTCGATGGTCGCGAACCCTGTGGCGATCTTCTTGGGTAGCCGGTAGGCGTCGCCGATGATCGACTTGCGTGCCTCCAGCAGCACGTAGCGCTCGAAGTCCGCTACCAGTTCGTCACCGACACCGTCTCCGTATCGGTATCGCAGAATCGTGCGGATCTCGGAGTGCACAGCACGTCGTTCGGCGTCGTCGGCCCAGTCGTTCACGAGGTAATACCGAGCCCAATCCCATGCGATGGGCGCGTATTGCGCGAGTTTCGAATCGGTGAATCCGATGCGGCCGTCGGCGCCGCGCCGCATCTTGCGGCGGATCGGGTTGCCGTGCGTGAAGCCCATCAGCTCGCTGCCGTCGTTGAGGAGCGTCGGCTGCCACAAGACGAAGAGCGGGACCCCGCCGATCAGCGTGTCGAGCCTGTGGTCGAAGTCGCCGTGCTCCAGTTCCAGCACCCGGCGTCCTTGCTCCCGGTCCCATAGATGCTTCGTGTGGGGAGTGGAGGACAGGCCGTGTAGTCGAGACAACTCGAGGAAGACGTCCTCGGTTGTGCGGTCCCAACCCTCGTCCGGCAGGACTTCATCGCCCGCGATGTGCTCGTGAATCGTCACGCGAGTCTTGAAATCCAGTGCCATCGGCGACGATTCGGAGTCATAGAGCAGCCGCGGGCCCCGCACCCCGGCCTGGTGGAACAGGTCCGACGCTTCCGCCGCCGGCGCGGCCAGCGAGTCCAGATCGAAGCCCAAACGCTCCGCCTCGTCCAGGTACACCCGGACCGTCACCATCGGTACCGAGGTCGCGCCCGGTCCGGCGGGCAGCGGCAGATGCCAGACACCGCATTGGTTTTCGGATTCGTGCGGCGAGGTCACGCGGACCTGTTCCATCAACCCGAGCACCTGCTCGCGAGTGAGTCGTCGATCCAGGCCCGACGGGACGGGGTCGGCCGCGACCGCCGGTGGTGCACAGCGTTCGCTCAGCCACTGCGGCGCGTTCTCGACCGGTGCGAGGCCCGCGCGCGACAGCAGGTCGCGACCGTGCAGTGCCGCGGCGCCCGCGTCGTCGGCCACCTTCACCTGCAGCACGTCGGCGCCGACGCCGCGCACGAAGTGCCGAACCAAGTCGAGGAACGACCCTCGTCCTGTGTCGCCCCGAGCGGACCGATACTCCGGTAGGAAGTCGCCGGCCGGGCCGGGCTCGACGTAAGCCGTGACGATTCCGGAGGTGTCGAGCTCGAAAATTAGTTGTACATCGCCGAATTCGGCTTGATCGATCATCACCGCGGCGTGCATGCGGAGGCGTACCTCCCCCTCGCGGGCGGGGTCCGGCTCGTAGGCGGCGCCAGTCACGTTCAGTCTGTGTGTTCTGCGCTGTGTCTGTGTCGCCGGAGGCCGGATGGCGATGCTCAACTCGGTCTGCCGTCGGTTTTCCAGCAATCTTCGAATCGAAGACCCGAGCCGCGGTGGGAGCGGCTCATCGAGTGCCGGTGTCATATAGGTGTCGAGGTTCGACGGCCGTCCCGGGGACAGGTGGCTCGCGAAGGCTTCGAGTACACGCTGACCTTCGTCCTCGGGTACCGGTCGATGTTCCGTTGTCCGACGCAGGCCGGCAACGTACGCGAACCCGGCGCTGAGCTTCCCACGATTCAGGAGGGCCCGGCCGATGGCCGCTTCGCGGTGCACGAAGGTGAGGTTCGTGGAGAACGCCGACACCAGATCGGTGTACCGGCCGGGGTCGGTAGCGATGTCCGTGGGCGCGTGGAGTGCTTGGTGGATGGCCGCGATTCGTGCTTCGACCGCAAGGTAGCGGTGGAAGTCGGCTTCCGCGGCGCCGTAGTGCCGTTGCCGAATCTGCTGCATGCACCAGTTGAGCACCTGCGGCCGTACCTCGGGCGGCCAGGGATTGCGGACGGCGAATGCCGCGTACACCCAGGCGGGTGGGCCGAACGCGGTGTGATTCTCATCCGATCCCGCCTGTGCGCTGTCCCGGACGAGGCCGTCGAGTATCGGCGGGCTGTGCAGGCCGACAGGCTGCGCGCCGTCATCCCCCGGATCTGCTCGTGACCAGAACATCTCGGACAGCGGCGGCAGGCCGAGCAAGCCCGATCCCGATTCGGCTCCCGGGCCGGGGCGTAGGCCCGCGAGCCTCGCCTCCGCACCGCGCACCGCACGGCGGACATCCCGCTCCCAGGCGGCGCGAGTCGTCGTCACCGGCGGCTCACCCTCCGGGATGTGCTGCGCGAAAAGCTGTTCGGCGACATCGCCGCGAAACGACAGATCCTCGCCCACCAGCTCGGCAACCCCCGCCGGGGTACCGGTGGCGTGCCCGGGACCGACGACATCGCGGCCCGCGGAGTCGTCGTCGTAGGGGCCGAGGTCGATCGCGACGGGGTCGACGCTGTTGCCGGGGGTCTTTGTGACACCGCGGGTGCTCGACGTGCTCGACGAAATTCCGGATTCCGGCGAACTTTGCGCGTCCCGGTCGGAGTCCCCGGGCCCGCGGGCGGGTTCATCGACCGTGGGCGGGCCAGGGACGGGCGTCGCTACACCCGGTGCGCCGGGGCGGGATCCGGTGTAGTGGCCGTCGGTGCGGAGGAAGTGGGCGTCGATATCGGGAGGTCGGTCGCGATGGCTCGCGGGTACCGTGAGTCGGTTGGTCAGTGCGTGGATGCTCTTGGTGACGTCTCGGCCGGATTGTCCGTCGACGTAGCGGATGCTGCCGTGGTAGTTGACGACGTTGACGGTGTGGCCTTGCGGACCTCCTAAGGGTTGGTGGCGGTAGGCGATGATGCCGCGTGCCAGGTGGCCGGCGTCGAGGAGTTGCTGTTCGAGCTCGGTCCAGCTCTCGATGTGCTGGAACGTCGTGTCGTAGTGGGCCTGGATGAACCGGATGTTGGATCGGCTGTCGTAGCCGGGCACTCGTCCTGTTTCCGACGGTTCGGCGACGATGCCGGGTCGGCCGCTGAGCCGGAGGTCGGCGGCGATGGTGCACTCGGCGCTGATGTCCGAGTTGCGCAGTGGGTTGATGCCGCGGATCCGCTCGAGCAGGTCGTCGGGCGCGGGCTCCACCGGGGTGGGTGACGGTTGTGCCGCGCCGCTGTCCACGGCCGGTCGATCGGTGTCACCATCGGGGGATTGCGCGGGTTCGGCGTCGGGCGACGGTTGCGCTGAGACAGCGGTCGTCTCCGTACTCGCACCGGGGCTGGAGAGGAAACGGCCATGCAGGTGGGCGGCGAGCTTCTGTATCAGTGCTCGGCCCTCGCTGCCAACTATGCCGAGCAGGTACTGGTCGATCACCTCGAGCATGTACTCGTCGACCGACCGGCTTCCGATCATCGAATAGAGTCGGGCCGCGAGATATCTGGTGCGCAGATACTCCGGCGACTCGCGGTCGAAACCGCGGCAGCCGGGGAAGTGCAGCGCCGACCACAGGTCGTTCTTGCGGTGCTGGTCCCAGAATTCGTATTCCTCGGGTGTGAGTACTTTCCGCATCTGGACACGGTCGCCGTCGAGCATCGGTCTACCCGCCAGGTAGGACATCGTTCCCCTCGCGATCGACAGCAGTTGCGGCAGCTCATCGAGCGATGTGTCACGCAGGTACCGCTGGAACAGCGTGGCCCGAGCGACGGCGGCGCTGCTGGTGGGTCCTTCCGGCTCGTCCTCCGGCATGGTCCGGAACTTCCAGACGGTGGTTGTCTCGTTCCCCTGTATTCGCTTCTCCTGTTTGAACAACAGCGCGCCGTGTTCGGAAATACCCAGTAGCTGTTCGGCTTTCAAACCGGTTGCGACGATTAGCGCGAGTGTCAGGTAGATGGGGGAGCGTCGCAGCAAGCGCTTCAGTTCGAAGGCATCCTTGGCGGTGAGTTCTACGTTTCGCAGCGCGACGCGGTCGCCCTTGCGCAGCGCCCGGAACCACCTGCTGCGGTTGGCGACCCAATCCGGCCCTGATGGTTCGGAGGCGCTGGGAATCGGCATGTTCTCGAGGTAGGCGAACGGACGATTGCCGTCCTTGTCGCGGAAGGTCAGCAGTTCAGCGATGAGCTGCTCGATTTCGGCGGCCTCCGCCGGACCGAAGCCATCGTTCAGTGCGCGGGTGCGGGCGGCCCGCCTGCGTTCCGGATCGGTGACATGAAGCGCAGGACCGCGGCCCCCATCGGCCGGTCGATGTTCGGCGCGGGTGGCGTCGGCGCCACGACCCGCGGTGACCAGGCCGATATTGTCGAGCGACTCGGTCGGCACCCGGGCCTCGATATCGGCATACGAGTTGTAACCCTGATGGACCTGCATGCGCTTGCGGAACTCTGGTGTCTTCGGTGGCTCCGCGGTGAGCCGCACCGCTCCCCAGGACGCGCCGGCCGGATCCGGTCCCAGACCGCGGTTGAGGAATCGGCCGCGCCGGTCGGGAGTGGTGGCGCCGAGCCAGGCGATGGGATCACGGGTCGCCGTCAGCACGTAGACGTTCTCGGCCCCGATACCGAAGTCGGTAGCCCGAGTCATCGGGCCCGCGCCCGGGGAGGCCGTCAGAACCACCTGGTCGATCTCGCCGGCCAGCCGAGCGTCCCGGCCCGCGTAGCACACGGTGGTGGAGCCGTAACTGTGTCCGAGGAGAGTGTGCAGCCGCGGCAGCGCGGTGCCCCGGTGCTCGGCCAAAGCCTCGCGAGTGCTGTTGTAGGACACGGTATCTCGCGCTACGACATAGCCACCGACTTCTGCGAACCGGTGATAGAGGGGATCGAACGGGAGAACCGGCACCGTTCCCTTCAGCAGTTTGGTCGGGTGTTCGTAGCCGATATCGATGATGGCCGCCACGGTCTCTTCGGGTGCATACCGTGAGGTCATCTCGTATTGCGCACCCGCAAACCCGTACCGGTACAGCAGTGACCGCAGCGTGGTCCCGAAGCCGCCGACATGGCGGGTGACGTTCGTCGCTTCGTCGGCGTCTCCGATGGAGACGGAGATCCGGCCGTTGCCGTCGTACTTCTCGGCGTCGTAGGCGAGGAGTTGTACCGGCGGCGATCCGAGGTCGTCGACGCGGCGTTCGATTTCGGCCAGTTGATCCCGGGTGGTCTCCAGGTTGAGCAGATGCGCCTTCTCCGCGGCGGTGAGTCCGCGGTGCCCGATGATCCGGCGTAGCTGCGTGAGCTGCCGGGTGATCGACCGGCGATTGGCGTAATCGCGCACGGTGTACGGGATGCCGTCGGTATTGCCGATCAGGGCGGGGTGTACCGCCACCATCCCCGCCTGCTGTTCGGTGGACAGCGAGAACCACCAGTGCGCATTCCTTCTGGCGCGTGCTCGGGCGGCATCGACTACCTCATCGGGGTCGACGCGCTCGACCAGCGACCACAGCGTCGCGTGCTCCCCGAACTGATGACGCAGTGCGGCGATTGCCCGCGCCGCGTGCTCGTTCTCCGGTCGGGTGGGGTGTGGATCAGCTGGAAGCGTGGATCCTTCCTCGCCCTCGTCGGTACTGAAGGCCAGTGCATTCGCGTCGGCTCGATGCCCGTCGCCCGCTGGGTCATTCGGCTGCGGCTCAGGGAGCAGGTCGATTGCGACTGGGTCGATACGGTTGCCGGCCGGCGGGTTGTTCGTAGGTGCGGACCGGTTCTGCTCCGGGCCGGAAAGGCTATCGGATTCCGCTGAGCTGAGGTTCCCGGCTCCGGTCGGTGGCTGCGGCGTAACGGGTTTGCGGCCTGGCCGTCCCGCCGCCTGGGTGCTATCCGGGATTGGGCTGAGAGGTTCGTCCGCCGATTGCAGTGCCTCGGCCAGCCCTGTGTTCTGGTTCGCGTGAGGCTTGCGCAGTTCGAACCATACGGCTTGGTGCCAGCCGTCCTCATGGTGTTTGAACAGTTCGATGCCGGAGCGCATCGGCGTCGAAGCATTCACTGCCACAGGCACATCCCGTCCGGGTAGGACAGCGAGACCGGTGCGGGTCGAGATACCGCCTCGCGCGTTCCGCGGCATCGAGGCGGCGTGCGTGTCGAGCAGCGTCACGCGCAGCTGGTCGTCGGTTGTCTCCGCCATGAGGTGGACTCTGCCGCGGCGGTGTTCGGCGGCGTCGGTCACCATGGCCGTGAGTTCGGCGCACGCGAGGTTCACTTGTTCGGTGGGCCAGCCGTCGAGCTGTTCGGCCAGCCAGGACGCGGCTTCCGACGCCGCGTTCGGGCTGTATCGGCCCTCGGGCTCGGCACGAATGATTCGCTCGGCCCGTTGGGCCGACTGCGCCACTGTCGCGGGTCGGCCGGCCGCTGCGGAAATGTCCTCGGTCGGAGCCGTTTCGCTGCCCATTGCCCAGGACGCGCCGGAATCGGTGAGCCAGGAGGTGAGTTTGTCGTGCACGACCGACCACGCGAGAGATGCTCGCGCTTGATCCTGTCCGAACCGGATGGCGGTGTAATGCGCTTCGACAGAGCCACCGTTGGTGCGCACGGTGATCGTGCCCTCGGCAGGTTCACTTCGGGCCGCGTTGACCCGGATGGTGAACGACTGGCCCTCGGCGGTCGCTTCCCAGGCGACAAGGTCGTTCCAGAAAATGACGCGGTTCCCCGCGCCGTCGTCGGCGGACGCGTAGCCGGACAGCAGCTTGTATGCGTCGCCTTCGTGGCTGAGTATCTGTCCGACAGGCATCTCGGCTGCCGCGCCTCGCCACATCAGGCCCTGGTGCTCGGAACCGAACTGTGCGTCGAACTCACACACACTGAGATCGGCTCCGCTGTTCTCCAAGGCGTCGAGGATCTGCGCGGGGTTCGTCGGATCCCCGTTCCATTCCTCGAAACCTTGGCTGAACGCATCGAGGCCCTTCACCCGGCCGCTGATCCGCCACCATCCGAAACCACTGATCTCGTCCAGCGATACACCCTGCGCGAGGAGTGCGCTGAGCAGATCCTCGTGCGAGGCGTCGGCGGTAACGAACTTTCCGTTGGCCAGCAGGATGAACGGATCGCCGTTTTCGGGGTCGCTGGTGTGATAAGGCTGCTTGTCGGGCCCCGTCCCGGGCACCACGAACCAGCCGCGCGAATCCACCTCAGGCCACACCAGCTCGATGTCGTCCGCGGGCTCGAGCGAGATTTCCGGCAATGGCATTGTGTCGTAGGTGGATCGGCTCGTCCTTGAGGATGAGGCTGTCCTCAGTTCGGACTCATCGCCATCGCCGAGGTAGATGGCCACGGGGTCGGTACGGTTGCCGGATGATGGCGGAGTCGCCCCCGATGTAGTGGATCTCGTTGCCGGACGGTGGTCGCTTTCGGCTGCCTCCGGTTTCTCGTCGGGGATAGGGAGATCTAATCCGGCGGACCGCGCCGCCTGCGCGAGCTGTGCCTGGTTGCCTACCCGAAGCTTGCGGTAGATGTGTTGTGCGTGCGTGCGGACGGCTGCTGGAGTGATCGCCAGCACTGCGGCGATCTCCGTGAAGTACATGTCTGCCGAGAGCATTCGGAGGATCTCGGTCTCACGATCGGACAGCACCACCGGGCGGGGCTGCGGCTCGGTCGTTGCCGGTGCGTCGGTGGGTGGGCGCAGTAGTTCGGCGACGGCACGGATCGCGCGGAACTCCCGCATCTCGAACGCGTGACTGTCGACGCCGGCCGCCTCAGCGGCTTCCGCGCGTGACAGTCCGCGCACGAACCGCAATATCAGCGTCTGTCGATGCGTGTCGCTGGTGAGGCCAGGGAGGGCGAGTATGAGTGCTTCCGGCGTGGTCCGCTGAACCAGTTCACGATCGGCTTCTGCCCCGGGACGCGCTTGGGCATCGCCGAGCAGCAGCGCCGAAAGTCGCTGAATGCCGCGATAAAAGGTCGTGCGGTGGTCCCTTCCGTGCGTTTCGGCCAATTCGGCACCGGCATGCCCGAGTACGAGCCGGTCCTTGATGACGGCACGCTGCTTCTCGCCGAGGGCGACCAGACCGCGATGGAATGCGTCGGGATCTTGTTTCTGGGTCTCCTCGACCACCGCCAAGGCCTGTTTGCCCGCATGCTCCTGCAGCAGGCGAGCGAGACGAGCGAAGGTGGCATGCTGTGCGACGCGGACCGCCCCTGGGCTGCGATCCAGCAAATCCGCGGTCCGGTTGGGTGACATCTCGAGTCCGAAGCGAAGCTGGAGAATCCGTCGCTGCGACGGGGCAAGTCTTTCGATGCAGCCCTGCAGCGCCTGCCGGTCGGTCTTCAGTGCCTCCCGGACTATCGGTGGCAGGTGCCGGGCGTTTGCGTTGCGGGCCAGCGCCACCACCAACTCCGCAGCCGTCGCTTCGGCGGGGATATCCGGTGGGGCAGCGTTGTCCGCCGGCCTCGGTTCGTCCGGGAGTGACGCCTGCACGCCGCCCTCGTCGGCAACCGCCGTGGCCAGTGCGCAGACCGCATGCCACAGGATGAGGGACTCGGCGGCCGGTTCGCCGGGCATCTCGACCTGTGCATCGCGACCCGAACGCCTGGACGCGAATCGGCGTAGCGCCTGCTGCTGGGTCGGGGTGAGCGCGCGTATGTGTCGGCGCACCTGCGCTGTGTCCGCCTCGGCCCACACCGTGGCCAGCGGATCCGAAGCGCGCAATCGTGCACCACGGATCACGAAATCCTGGACACGCTCCCAGATTTCGGCGATCTCACGGTGCTGGGCCATGAGATTTCTGGCGTTGAGGACAACCCATTCCTCGATGTCGCGCTGCCCGATCCGGCCGAACTGTCCCACCGCGTGTGCGCACGCCTCGTCGAAGACCTCCCGGGCTACTCTCGGCATTCGCAGATTCGCCTGAATCCAGGGGAATACGTTGTGCGAGAAATTTTGCCGGAGCAGGGCTACGGCCTGTTCGGTATGACGCTGCGCGACAAGCTCTTCCAGCTGCCGTCGCAGCTGTTCCGGTGGCACGCTGCCGGGCCGCCCCGGCGTCGCGCCGCCGTCCGCCCCCGGCTGTCGCTCGAGATCCCCGGGCGTACCCGGCTCGGACCGATGCATGTCGGGCCCGGCATCGTCGATCGGTGGTTCGGGTTCGTGCTCGCTGTCGCCGAGGTCGATCGCGACGGGGTCGGCCGGTCGTGACTGTTCGCCCGGTTCGCCGGGCGAACGTTGCTCGACGGTCCGCGCCATTTCGCGGTCGAAGCGTGCCTGCCACTCGGCATCGGATTCACCGTTCGGCATCGGGTAGTGCGCGCCGTCGGACAGATCGGCGATTCGCACCGACAGGCCGTCCAGGTAGGCGTCGATCAGGCCCGGCCAGACGTCGTCGTCGAGTTCGTCGGCCCCGACCTGGAGCAGCTGCCCGTCCAGAAGGAGCTTGATCAGTCCGTCCAGGGTATCGACGTAGGCGAGCATGGATTCGTCGTGTCGGTTGGAGAATGTCCGTCGCAGTTCTGCGACTACGGCACGCCACGCGCGTGGGTCTTCCTGTTCGGGACCGACCCCGAATCGGTACGCCAGGTCGTCGCGGAGTCGCCCGAGCAGGTCAAGGGTGTCGGCCAGCGTGGTGCGTGGCGGTTCCGAAGCGCCTCGGGAGGCCAGGAACTCTCTGAAGATGCGGACAACGTCCTCGTACCACGTTTGCCGCCGGTTCATAGACTCGAATACAGAGTCCGCGTCGTCGATGCCTTCTCGGATCGATTCGAGCTCGGCCGGTGGAAATTCCAGATTGCCCGCCAACAGCCTTGCCATCGAGGGGTTGAGGTGCGGTTCGAGAAACGAATTGCTGAAATCGATCGGAATCAGCCGAACACCATGGTCGACCCCCAAGTTGGCGCCTTCGAATCGGTCCCACGTTCGTAGCAGTCGTTCGGCCAGTACCAGTCGCCGCCAGACCGGTGTGTGCCTGAAACGAGCCATGAAGGAGCTGTCTGCCGGATTATCGACAACTTCCGACGCATATTCCATCAGCAGGACGAGACCGCGTTTGTCACGCCGCAGCATCGGCGGGGCAGGCACCCCGATAATTCTGGATATCAGGCTGCCCAGCTCCTCGGCATCCGCCTGATCGAGGTCGCGGACCGTCTTCTCGATTGCGCGGAAACCGTTGCGGTAGATGATCAGCACCACCTGCTCCGACATCGTCGTATCGCCCGAGTCGCCCTTGAGGGTCTTGCGTTCGCGCACACCGGAGGCTTCTGCCTCAGCCACTTTGTCAGCGAAGGACCGCGTGTCGACGAGGTCTTTCATCCACGCGATTGCGTCGGGATCGTCGTAAAACTTCAGCGCTGATTCCGGTTCGTCATGGACTCCAGACACCGTCCGGACGGTAACCCTGCCATCCGTGCCGACCTGTACGCGCCAGTGATCGATGGGGATCTGGTCTTGGGCTGCCATCTCCCGCAGGACGGGATCCGCCAGATCGAGCAGATGCTGCTGCCCGCGCAATGGTGAGGCAACCACGATCCGCATGGTTCCGTCCTCGCCATGGACGAGCCCTACACCTCTGCCGAGTCTGCGCGCACCCGCTGCCGCCAAGAAATCTTCGGCCGCGAGCACCGCCAACGCCTCACGCACCTCGCCCACGTACTCGTGCCAGGCTTCGATCTGGGGTCTGACCTGCTGGAATCTATCGTTGATCGCGGGGAGCGCCTCGTCGTCGAGGAGTACCTTGACCGCCAGGTGATCGAGGACCCGCCGGCGTAGCACAGCACTCAGTCGTCGGGCCTGGATGTCTTTCAGCCTCGCTATTCCCTCGGCGATCTGGTCTGCGTTCTTCCGGTGCAGGTCAGCGGTATCGACCCCGAGCCGATCTGCCTGACGCAACACCTCCGCAACCACTTCGGCGGCTTCGTCCTCTGCCCGCTCCAATGCTCGGCGTGCATTGGGCGCAAGCTCACGGGGTTCGTGCGTGTTCGGCTGCGCGGGTGCGGGATGCTCGGACTCGGTCTCATCACCGAGGTCGATCGCGACGGGGTCGATGCGATCAGTGGTCGAGGTCGGCTGCGTATCGGAGGTAGTGGATCGCGTCGTCGGCGTCACGCTCGCTGGTTGGATCGGCTCGACACCCGTCTCGGTCACGACCACGATGCCGCGCCGCTGCTGCGTCCAGCCGAGCTCGGTGGCGGCCGACTGCACCCGGTTCGTCGTCTCGGGATTCACTCCGCCGCGGCCGTTGAGCACGCGATCTGCCTGAGCCTTGCTCACCTGCGCCCGAGTGGCCACATCGTCGAGCGTCACTCGCCGGAGTGGGCCTCGGCTCAGCACCCGCGACACCAGCTCTGGTGGGAGTTCCCCGGCCAGCACGTGCGCGATCCGATACAGCGCGCCCTTGACGGTGCTCTGGCTGCGGCCCGTCGCTCGAGCGACTTCGGGTTGCGAGAGACCCTGCACCAGATACAGCTCGGCGTATTCCCACTCGGTGCCCGAGAGCTGCGAGTAGCACGGCCCCAGCACATCCGGGTAGTGCGCCGCGATCGCCTCGATCAGGAACATCGCCGAGCCGTCGGTCAGCAACACACCGACGGACAGCAATGTCGCCAGCCGTGGCGCGGCGGCCTGTCGCAGCGCGGCGACCCGCGCCGGCGACAAATCCAGTGCCTTCGACTTCTCCTCGATGGTCAGCTCGTCGGAGTACAACAGGGCGCCGCCTGTTCGCAGGTCCGGCGGAAGTCGATCGATGCATTCCGTCAGCACTTCCGGTGACGCTGATCGGATGATCCGAAACGCCCTGCCGCGGCGCGGATAGTCGGCGGTGCCCTCGTGGACCGCCGGGACCGGTGACCTCTCGTCGGGATAGTCCACCACGACGCCGGGACGTCTACTTGCCCATCCGAGCCGAGTGGCCTCCGTCCGAATTCGCTGCTCCGTCTTCGCATCGGCGTGTCCGCCCGCGAGTACCCGGCGCGCCGTCCCCTCGGCCACTCCGGCCCGAATGGCGATGTCCGCCAAACTCACTCGACGAAGTGCGCCAGCCCTCAGATAGCGCCGCACCAATGTGGGCGGGAGTTCTCTCGCCAGTATGTGGGAGATTCGTCGCAGCAGCTTGTTGACGGTCGTCTGCTGGATGCCCCGGGCATTTGCGATGTCATGTGTCGTAAGCCCTTGTGCCAGATATTGATCGGCATACTGCTGCTGGAGACGGGTGAGTCGTGGGAAACAGGCTGCCAATATCGCCGGATCGTGCGCGTGGACCGCCTCGACCAGCAGTAGTTCCCAATTCGCCGACAACAGCATCGCCGCCAGCAGGTCGGCGATGTCATGTTGGCGTTGCTGCACCGAGGTAGCCGGGCGGCTCAATCGTTCCGCCGTGACGGAGACGGGCAGTCCCTCCAGGAGCAGCAGCGTTGCGACGTTCTGGTCTCCCTCGGAAAGGAATGGGATCAGGCGCCGCAACTCATCCTCCGACGTCCCGCGGACGAGCTGCAACTCCCTACCTCGCTGGTGGTACGGCACTCGATCGTGATCGATGCGTACATGGGGAACCGGCGAATTCGACGTCTGTTCGTCGCCATCGGCGACAATCCCGGTCCGTCCATGTCGCACACCGAGACGGCGCGCGGCCGCCCGGACCCGCTCGATCGTCTCCGGTCCGGCATCCGGATGCCCAGCGAGAATTCGTTTCACAGTTATCGTGCTGACTCCCGCTTCCCGGGCGACATCGACCTTGGTGGCCCGCCGGAGCGATCCGCCACTCAGGTACCGCTCCACGACCTCTGGTGAGAGCGTCGAGGCCATGCGCCGTGCGATGCGGTGCAGCATGCGGCGAACTCGCTTCGGCCTCCAGGCCAGCGCCGTCGCGATTGCGGGCACTGTCCGACCCTGCCGGAAGAATGACTCGAAAACTGCCTGCTCGGCTTCGGTTACCAGCCCCGTGGCCGGTTCCAGCAGATCTCGGTCGTGAGCCCAGACCGCCTCGACCAGCAGCAGCATCTCCTCATCGGTGCGTCCGCTGGGATGCGGTTCCGAGCCCTGCAGAGCGGGAGAGTCGACGTGGGACAACGCCGTCGACACGATGCGAACCGCGTTGTGCAGCCGCTTGCGCACGAGGTACTTATCGCGCCCCGTGGCGGCCGCGATGTCGGCCACCGTCTGCCCCATGAACCAGCGGACGAAGTATTCCCGCGGTCCGGGGCGAAGGCGTCGAACTACGCTGCCGAGCAGTTCGGGTCGCTCGTGCTGGGCTGTTCGAATCACGGCCACATCCGTGGCCAGGCGTTCGTCATCCATCGCAAGCGCATCGCCGCCCTCGGCGAGCACCGAGGTGAGGCCTTCGTTGTCGGCCGCGAGCGCGGCCAATGCCCTGACCAACGGGCCGTGCTGCGGCGCTTCCGCCGCGAACTTCCGGCCCAGCTCGGCATGTGCGCGAGCGATCAGCTCCTTCACTTCACCCCGCGCAGACCCCAAGTGGTCAGCTACCTCCTCCGGGGAATAGCCTTCGACCGCGGTGAGCCAGAGCACCGTGCGAAATTCTTCGGGCATCGAAGCGAACGCCAGACCGATAGGGGTCTCCTCGGAGATCTCCGGTGCTCGATCGCCGCCCAGCTGGATTCGATCGAGTTTGGCCATATCGTCGGTGGGGACCTGCCTGCTGGCGCGAGCGCTGGCGTCAAACGCCTGGTAATGAACGGCCGCACGCAGGTAGGCGCCGAAACTGGCGTCCGGACCGCCACCTCGGCGAATCCTCACGAGAAGGTCGGCGAAGCAGTCGGCCACGATGTCCTCGGCGTCGGATCGGTCGCGGACAATCTTCATGGCGATACCGAGACCCCATCCGTAGTACCGCTCGTACAGCTCGTTGTAAGCGCCGGGGTCGCCCGCGCGAACTGCGGCGATCCGCTCTTGATCCCAGGCACGTTCCTGGCGCCACCGCTCGGGGATGTTCGCGTCGTCCCGGGCCTCGTGCGTGTTCGGCTGCGCCGGTACGGGTTGCTCGGACTCGGTGTCATCGCCGAGGTCGATCGCGACCGGGTCGATGCCCCCGGGGCGGCGCCCTGATTTGTCGGCTTGCGATGTCTCATCGGTGGTCTCGGTCGGCGCCGCAGAATCGCGCGAGGTGGCTGTGGCGGTGCTGTCGGCGTGGCGGTCGCGGATTGCCGCTTCCAGTCCGCTGCGCCCCTCGATGCCGAATTTGGCGTAGATCGATGTGACGTACTTCCGCACCGCCCACGGCGTTACTTCGAGCTCCGTCGCGATTTCTTTATAGTCTCTGCCTTCCACAAGTCGCGTGAACACCCGGAACTCTTGTCGGGTCGCCCCGACTCGGGCGAGTTCGAGCGACCCGGCCACGTGCTGGTAGGCGATGCGCACGTTGTCAGGTATTTCTTGCTCGACGATGTGTCCCATCGCCGATGTCTCGATGATTCCTCGCACCTCGTTCGCGATGGCGGACACGAGTTCCCGTCTGGTCATGCCCGGCAGGCCGTAGCGGAGGAAATCGGGCATGGACACGGGTGCGGTAGCCATGCCGATGTGCTCGTTTTCCCTCGGTCTCGAAGCATCCGGGAACTCATCCATGAGCTCCTGAATTCTCTGCACGAACGTCGCGTGGACTTTCGGGTCGAGGCGCAGGTAGTCCCAGATTTCCGCCAGATCCGACATCATCTGTTCGGTGTCGATTCCCAGGTCTCGAAGTTCCTGGGTCCATTCGTCGTACGAATTGATGCGCGCGGTGGTCGGCGGTGCCTGCGGATCCGACCGAGAGTGTGGCATGACCTCTTTCCGAGTGCTGCCTGCGTTCCGCGCGGCCTCGGCGAGGGACGCTCTGTCCTTCCAGGGTGTCCGGCCGTTTGTTCGAGGCTCCGATGCGGCGGGATCGGGCCGAGCAGCGGATGGAACTCCGGATTGCTGCCACGGTGTCCGTGCGGGCTGCCGTTTTGTCTCACGCAGCTCGGCATGCGGCGGGCGGTCGGGCAGCTGCCCGGGGCCGAACTGTTCGATGACCGTGCGGTACATCGACTCCGAGTCGTCGCCCATCCGCACGCCCGCCATCTCCAAGCCTCGGACGATCTCGTACACCGTGTGCTGGTGGGGAAGCATGAAGGCGATCAACGCCGCAATGAAATCGTGCCGGGAGACGCCCGGCGGGCGCAGCCAGTCGAAGCGGGCGAGCATCCGCGTAGCGGTGCCGGAAATGCCGGCGTTCGAGGGGATTTCGTGCTCGGCCAGCCTGCGGATGTCGTCGTTGCCTTCGTCGGGGTCGACGTAGACGTATCCCGGTCGCCACGGGAGCTGGATGACCCGTTCGAAGTGGTCGAGGGCGAAGGCTTCCTCGGGATCGACTGTGCCCTCGTCGTGATAGACCCTGATCCACGCGATGCGGCAACCTTTCTCGTCGACGATTCGCCGTCCGCGTGGGTCGAGCATGTAAGTGGGCGCGACATAGGCGACAGAGTTGTCGTGTTCTCTCAGCTGGGCTTCCAACCGGGAGGTATCTACGCGGCCGTCCTCGAGACGCGGGATTTCCACGCCGTCTTCGAGTTCGAGTTTGCTGATACGCAGCAGTCTTCGCTCCGGCAGCGCGGCGAATTCGCGCACCGACAGCGGCATGCCGAGCCCGGCGGCATCCCGGGAAGTGGGAATGAGGTGTGGCACGTCCGACTTCCGTTCGGGGAATGCCGCCTGTCGCCGCTCGTACTCCGCGTAGGCCCGATCGGCCGCGTCGTCGTGTCTCCGCACGTACTTGACCGGGTTGAGGTCTTTCCAGGTGATCGGTTCTCCGGGCCGCTTGTCCTCGAGAACGGCCGCGCGAACCGCCTCCAGCGCGTCGAAGTCCAGCCCTAGCTCGTCCGCTTTGCTCCGTCGCCATGCCTGCGTCTGATTCATGTACCGGGCGATGCCCTGGTCCAATGTCAGACCCACGCCTGCTTCCCCCAGCTCGGCGTTGCGAATCATGGCGTTGAGCATGGCCGACATCAGTTCACGCAGGTTTCCCTCGCGTTTCAGCTCGTCCATCGGCACCGACGGCAGCACCATGCCGCCCCACCGCGGCCTCGCGGACGCGTCGAAAACCGCTCTGATCCGCTCCTCCTGCTCCGTCGCGGGCAGATCCTCGAGCACGTCCTGGAACAGGCCCTTGATCACCGTCTCCAGCCGGTCCAGCACCGCCACCGCCGCGGTCTTGACCTCCGGCCGACCGTAGAGGTATCGGGCCAGCTCCGACTCCTGCACTCGACGCAGCAGAGGACCGGGCCGTGAAACGCTCACATCGAGTGCTGCGGTTCCCGGTGTCTCGCTCTGTGCGGGTCGAGCCCACGGGGTGGCGCCAGGCATCGCGGTGCCCTGCGCTGATTGCATCGCCGGTGTGTCAGATTCGTCGGGTTCGCCGAGATTGATGGCGACGGTGTCCGGTCTACGGGGTGCGCTCGGCGTGGTGTTTTCGCTAGCAGATTCGTCGAAGGCTCCCAGCCGCACGGCTTTCATCAGCATCGGAGTTCGCTTCGTCTCGCCGAGTACGGCGCCGATCCGGGCCCGGCGGCGCTTGACGGTGAGCGTGGCCACGCCCAGCACCTCGGCGATGGCTTGATCCGTGAGGCCGTCGGCCATCAACTGGAGGAGTTGTCGTTGCTCGCGGGACAGTTGGACGGTACCGGCCGGTGGCCGGTGCCCGTCGTGGACGAAACCCTGCCGCTTGGCCGCCAGGACCGTCCGGATCGCGCCGGCGGTACCGAACTTCTTGGCCGCGCTCCGCTGGTAGTTCGTGACCGCCTTCGTGTCGACATCCAGCCGTCGCCCGATCTCCGCATGGGTCAATCCCTGGTAGATCAGGTTGAGCACCTCGAGTTCCCTGCGGGTGAGCCAGGGCGAGGACGCCGCCGTGGTGGGGCTGCTGGGTCGGCTGATCCGAGCTGCGCTGTTTGCGGCCCGAACCGGCAGCCGGGCAGGGAAGTTCGCCGCGGCCGCCACCGCTGTGACCAATTGGCGCGCTGCGACCCAGAGCGCATCACGATCGGATTCGGTGCCGTCGGGCGCGGCAGGTGGTGTGCCCGGACCCGTGGGCCAGAAGGCGCGGATCAAACGGTCACGCCGGTGGCTCGGCAACCCCTCCAGGATGCGCCGCACGTCCGTGGTTCGGGCTTCGGCCAGCAGCTGGACCAGTGGATCGGTTTGCTCGAGTTGTGCGCATTCGGAAACGAACTCCCGGATGCTGTACCAGGGTACCTCGATATTGCGATGGCGCGAGATCACTTCTCGCGCAATGTTGTTCAACCACAACTCGATATTTCGGTTACCGAGCTGCCCGAGGCGTGCGATCGCCGTCGCGCATACCTCGTCGGCGATATGGTGCGCTGCCCGCTGCCCGAAACTACTCGAGAGCCGCGGGATCTCGGTCTCCATCCGTTGCCGGAGCAGGGCGGTCGCGAGCTCCGGTCGTCCGCTCGCGACATGCTGCTCGAGCACCTGCCGCAGCCGGGGTGCGCTGCCCCACGGGGTGCCGAGTCTGCCTGCGGTGTTCGCCTCGTTGGTCGTGCCGTGCTGTGGACCCGGTTGTACCCCAGCGCGATCCGGCGAGTTACGCGGCGAGGTGGTTTCGGGCCCGACCGGCGTGGGATCGGCTTCGTCCGGACCGAGGTCGATCGCGACGGGGTCAGCGCCGCGATCGGCCGGGGTGGACGGCCCGTCGTGGTCCGTCACCGTATTCGCGGGGGCGTCGACGTTCGCGGCCGACAGGAATCCCGCCGCGGCGGTCACGTCGTCGGCTGTGCCCCCTTCGATGCCTGCCCGAACCAGTGCGCGCGTGACGGCGCCGAGATCGCCCGGGGCCTCGGCGAGCGACCGCCGCACGATGGCCGCGATGGGTTCGGGGTCGTCGGGGCTGATCGGCTCCCACACGCCGTCCGTCAGCGCCAGGACGACACCGTCGCCGCGTACGTTTCGGGCCTTCTTGCGCGGTTTCAGCCCGTCCAGGGAGCGGCCCAGATTGTGGGTGAGACCCGGCCCGCCGATCGCCGAGTGTTCGGCTTCTTCACGAGTGGTGTCGTCGAAGAGGTCCAGCATATCCTGGACCTTCGAGTCGTCCCTGGTCAGCGGTATCGGCGCGCCACCATCCAGCGGAATCCAGTACGCGCGGCTGTCGCCCACCCAGTCGACGGCGAGCCGTCCCGACTCCATCAACGCGACCACGATCGTGGTGGCGGGCGGGCCGTCTAGGGGAGACTCTGGGGGCAAGGCGAGTACCGCCTCCTGGGCGGCGGCCACGGCACCCTCGACTATGGCCACCGGGTCGATCCGGCCGTCGCGGTCGGCCCGCCGCAGCGCCGCCACCACGAAATCGTGGGCGGCTGTCTTGGCGGCGGCGGAGGCGCGATGACCGCCCTTCGGCCGGGAGAGACCGTCGTTCACGATCAGTGCGGTGGCCTCTTCGCCACCGACATTCACTCGGATCAGGGCGAAGGCGTCCTCGTTGTGCGCGTGGCTGCCCCGATCGCTCGCTGCCGCGACCGTACCCAGATCCTCCACCGTCAGGTTCTGTTCGACATAGCGCCGCGGTGCGGTTTCATCGGAGCCGCGGGGTTGCTCGACATGTTGCCCCCGTGGGTCTTCCGATCCGGGCTGCGCTGCGCGGTCCTCGGGGGTTCGATCAGGCGACGCCGACTCGCCGGGACCGGGCTCGGTGAGATCGTGCTGCCGAGGCTGGGTCTGTGCGATGAAGTCGGGTTGTCCGTCCGCGCCGGGCCAGACGACGGGTGCGCCGGGTTGAGCCGCCGGGGGAGTGGCTGTCGCGCGATACTGCGGTTCGCCCAGCATCTCCGCGAGAGCGCGGACCCCGCGGTCGGCCATGCCGTAGTTCTCGGCGGCTTGCGCACGTTGTCTTTCTCGATCGGTCGCACCGGCCAGGGCGGCGGCCGCGGTGTCGCGCATCTTGGTTGCCGTCAATAGCTCTGAGATCGCGCGGAAGTGGTCGAGCAGGAATGAGAGTCGCTCCCGGCCTATCCGTGTCGTATCCCCTTGCTCCGCGAAGGTGAGCAGTTCCTCCAGCCACTGCGACATATCTCGCAGCGCGTAATAGCGCCACGTGTCCTCGTCGAGCTGTTCGCTGTCGGTGATCACCGCATCGACCGCTGCCCCCACGGCCACCATCTCCCCGAAAATCGTTTCGGCCACGTCGCGCAGCCGTTCCGTCTCTTCTGGCTGGAGGTGTTCCGCCGGCCGGGTCACGATCGGCGTGTCTGTTCGGTCGCGGGGCTGTGCCCAGACCTCCGCGACGGCGGCGAGAGCCGCTCCGAGCCGGATCTCCGCGGCGTCCTGTCGAGCCTGCAGTACGGCCGGCGTCCCATCCCGCAGCCCCTGCTCGTGGGCGGCGTTTGCCTCGGCGGCTTCGTCCGCGGCGGCCAACCATGCCGACATCTGGTGCGCGAACTGCTCCAGCAACCGCAGCCGTTCCGGTGGGACCTGCGCATCCGTCCGGCGCCGCGCGGCCACCAGTTCATCGATCAGAGCGGGTGCTCGATACAGCACGGGAACGTCCGAAACATCCGCTGCGCCAGCCAGTCTCGCGACGACCGCATCACGGAGGGCCCGTAACCGCTCGGCTTCAGAGAATTCCGCGTTGTCGGGCTGATGGCCTGCGGAAGGGCTTTCACCGGGACCGGTGGCGGCGTGCCCGCTGGAATTCACCGGCTGGTGGGGGTGAATCCGCGGAGCGCCGGGTGTAGGCGTGCTCGATGCCCCTGGTTCGTCGGGGTCGAGGTCGATGGCAACGGGGCCGGGTCCGCGGGGTTCGTCCGGCGTAGCGTCTTCGGAGGTTCCGGACTCCGCCACAATGGTTTTCCCCGTCGCGGCGATCTCGCGAGCGAATCGCTCGTCCCATCCGTCGTCGGGCCGGGTGGTGAGCTCGGCGGCGACGGCGCGTGGTGTCGCGAAGATGGTCGATCCGGCGGTCAACGCCTTGGTGACCTTGGCGAGCAGACGTCGCGATGTTCGTGCGCTCAGTTGGGAGAACCAGTATGCGACGATATTCTCGGTACTCAGGCCATCACTATCGCGCGGTTCGGCGATTACCCAGCGCCCCGTGGGGTCCTTCGCGATCGGAACGGTGACACGCATGCCACCGACGAAGATCTCGGGCATCCAGGTCGCGATTATCCGGCCGGGTTGTCGGGGATAAGTAGTGGAGGCAGCGGTCCACTCTCGGGTTGCCAGACTACGAGCGACCTCCCGTGCGGACAGTGGTCCCTGTTCTTCGGCCAGTGACGCAATTCCCTCTTCGAGAGACTTTTCGTACCAGGACGTTTCGCGTTCGGCCAGACGTCGTCCGATCTCGACGACTTCGTCCACCTTCAGTTCACCGACGCCAAAGCCTCGGTAGCGGAGCTCGTCCGGCTGGTAGAACGCTTCCGGTCCGAGGTCCGCGAGCCACTCCGGGAAGGTGGCACCTCCCAGCAACTCCAGGAAGGAAGCGCGCATATAAGCCTCGAGCAGGGCAGCCGCGGGTTCGCCATAGTGCAACTCGTCCAGCTGAGGATCGTGCGAGTCGGCCGGGCGTCCGTACAACATAATGTGATGCACCGTGCCGTCCGGCCTGGGTATCACCTCGACGAACTTGACTTCGAACCGCCGCCGCGGCGGATAGACATCCTGGAATTGCGGATGAAGCTGAACGAATTCGCGCAGCACCTGGGCATGACGGCCTTGCAATGCCGCTACGATCAGGGTGTTGTACGCGCCTCGCTCGCGCTCCAACGCGACGTGTGGACTCGCCTGGTATCTCTCGATGCCGAATCGAGCGTCATCAGCCGACCGGCCCTCGAAATAGGCCAGCGCCATCGGCGCGTGCAATTCCTCGGACATGGCCTGCATGTTGTGCAGCGCATGCCGATACCGTTCGAGAGGTCCGGCCAACAGCCGAACCTCCTCCTCGCGGCGCTGGGTCCGATCCAGCTCAGACGGGTCGGCCGGTTCCGACCGTGCCTCCTGCAGAGCCGCCCGCAGCGCAGTGAGCTCCGCTTCGCACCGCGCGACACTCCACGCCTGTGGCGCCGGTCGTTGTGGGATCGGCAACCCCACTCGGTTCAACAACTCGTTTTCGGCCCGAATACGTTCGGATGCAACTTTTTTTGTGACTTGCGCCAGTTCGTATCCCAGCTTGTCGACCGCGTGCCGCATGGCGCCCAACTCTGCTATTCGCGTGCGAATATCGGCCGACGATCGCCCGGCAACCGCGGCGGTCCGCGCGGACGGGACGTGTCGGTTGGCGTGCTCGCCCGGCTCGGCCGCCTTCGGTTCGCTGGAATCCGGGTTCGCGGGCCGGTCTTCAGTAGTGCTGTTGCCGGTGCGGATCCGTGGCGTGTCGGGTGTGGGTGTGGTGTTCGGCGCCTGTGACTCTGCCGGCGTGGCGGGGTCGGGCGCATCCGGTTCGTCGGGGTCGAAGTCGATGGCGACGGGGTCGGGTCCACGGGATTGCGTCGGCCGAGTGCCTTCCGGCTGATCCGTCTGGCGAGCGGCATTAGCTTTGTGTTCCCGGTTTTGGCTGCGGACACTCTCGGCGTCCTCGAGGAGACCGGACTTCTCGAGATACTCCTCGACCAGCGGGAGTGCGCGGGCTTGGCGGGGGTTCAGTTTGCCCTTTCGCTCTAGTTGCAGCAGCGCCCCCAGCAACCTGTCCACCGCTGCTGCGCTCGACAGATCTGCGCGCCCGTTGCTGAGCTCGAGGAGCTGTCGTCGCAGTTCCTCGACTTCCTGCCGTAGCATGCTCAGTTTTCCCGGATCTGCGACCAGCTCCCGGATTGTGGGCAGTGGGGCCGAGGCGTGTTCGTTCTGGTCCGTCGGCGCCCCGCGGGTGGAAGCCGGCGGTTCCGGTGTGACGGGGTTCGGTTCGTCGGGGTCGAGGGTTAGGGCCAATGCCGCTCACATAAGGGTTTGACCTGGTCGTCAAATTTGCGAACCGGTCGGTGGGTGAGGCGGAGTCGGTTGTGTCGCTTCAGTTGCGTGT
>NZ_JBSGEZ010000033.1:0-82408 GCF_053603155.1 Nocardia sp. NPDC004260
TTCTACATAACCAAAAAAGAATTCTTTCTGGGGGGGGGGGGCCCGCGCGCCCCGCCCCGCCCGCCCCACTGGTTTTCGGGTAGCGGGTAGCCGCTGGTCTGCCCAGCCTTTCCACTGTTGTTCTTGGTCGTAGGGGCGTTTCGGGGTGTTCAGGCGGTCGATAGTGCGGTGGTGGTGGCGTGCCACAACTGCCGCCAGGGGTTGGCCCAGGGCCAGTGCGCGGGCAAGTGCAGGACGGGTCTGCGTTGCGGTCGGGTGAAACGAGCGGGAATGTTGATGATCTTCCGACGCAGGGTCGCCCCGCGAGCGCGGCCCAGTTGCGGGTCGGCCAGCCGACCGGCGGCCCGGAGCAGGTTGTGGGCGATCGCCGCGCACAACACCCAGGCGGAATTCGCGCCGAAACGCCCAGACGGCATATGCGCCAGCGGGCCGTCGATCAGGTCGGCGAACACGGCTTCGATCACGGCATGGCGACGATGAGTAAGGTCGGCGTCCACGACCGGTTCGGTCGAGTCGGTGAAGAACGAATGATACCGCCAGACCGGGAACAATTCATCCTGACGAGCAGCATCGCGGACACGGCGCACGATCAGCCGGGCGGTTACCCGGTCAGGCTTGGAAGCAAAAGCGGTGTAGAGAATTTCGGCGACTTCGGCATCGGAAATCCATGCCCCGGTATCCGGATCTTGCACCGCACCCGGATACTGCACCGGGGTCCACGCATCACCGGGAATCGACGCGATCGCCCGCGTAACGGCACGGTTCTTCGTCAACACCAGCGAGAACCGGGCACCTGCCCGGCGGCATGCGCCAACGACTGCGCGGCTGCCATGGGCCGAATCTCCACGGACGAGAATCTCACCGGTGGCACCGGCGGCCCGCGCAGTGGCGACGGCCTGGGCAACCATCCGACCAGCACCCTTGCCCGAGCCGGCCCTACCAGCCCGCAGCCTCATCCCCGCGATCACCGGCGCCGACAGATCGGTGCTGATCGTGGCTGCCAGCGGTGAAAGCCCCTTACGCAGAACCGGTTTACCCGACACCTTGGTGAACCCGTAAGATGCGCCCTGCTTGGCATACCCATACACCGGCCGCAACAAGGAATCGATATCGACGAACGCCCGCCGGTCGGCGCCCGGCAGCAGATCGACCCGCCGACACAGCCGTGACAAGTGCGCACCCAGCACCGATTCGAGCCGGCGGGCGTGACCGAAACTGAATTCCCGCAACAAAGTGCCGATCGTCGACGGCGCATACACCTGGCCGAACACCGTGGGCATGCCGCCGCTGCGAAGCACACCGACATCATCGATGCTGTCCGCGCCAGCGCACATCCCCGCGATCAGCGTCGTCAGCTTCGGCCCGGCATTCGCCGCTCCGGAACGGATCCGCGGCCCGGTGATCGTTACCTTCCGACTCAGCAGTTCACCCAGTCCGGTCTGCTCGGCCAACCGCAGCACCGGCACCAGCCCGGCCAGTGACACCAGACTCCGATCATCGAACACCGCTGACTCCGCGGCGAACCTAGGCAAAACTTGCACCCGAAGTGCCCTTCTGAACCGGACCGATCACTGCCTAGACAACAGCGATCATCCCAGCTCAAAGGGCACTTCTCCATTCACACCACCCAACCCCGCAGTAACCGATCGGTGAATCGAGGCTGAGAGCGCCTGTGGTGCGGCCCAGCCGAGTTCCGGCGGGCCGCATGGTGTGCAAACCATTTCGCCGGATCTCGCGCGAACCGACATAGGGAGGCATACAACCGTAGTCGCCGCCGCACGTGGATCGACCGTTGCGGCGGCACTGTACTGCCTACTCCCTTGGGTCCTACCATGGCTCGATCACGACTGGCCGGCGCGGCCGTGGCTCGGGGGACTCGGCGCCGGCAGCAGCTCTTGACTTCAAGTCGACCTCAACTCGCATGCTGAGCGCAGCACTAGACTAGGAGAGGTGAACGTGACAACCTTCGGAGCAAAGCAGAGCCGAGGCTACGATCAGCGAGGCTACGATCAGCGAGCTTCCCGCCTGCTCGGGCGCCTTTACCGCCGGATCGCCGCGGACATCGACGCGGTCGAGCGATCGGGGGCGTGGGTGCTCGATGTAGGGACCGGGCCGGGGGAACTCTTGGCACAGTTGCACTGCCTGCGGCCGGATCTACGGCTGCACGGGATCGACCTGTCACCGCACATGAGCGAACTCGCCGACGCGAAACTGTCCGGCGGCGGTCGAACTCTCGGTTGGTGACGTCGCCGCGCTCCCCTATCCCGACGACAGGGCCGCTATCACCACGACGACGCCGAGACCGTGCCGATGATCCTGATGGGCAAGCAGGTGGGTTTGTCGCTGGAGGAACTCGCAGCGCTGTTCGCGGAGGCGTCCGACCGCTCCGCTCGCCGCGAACTGCTGCGTGCGCAGCGAGACCAGCTCGTCCGCCGGATCGCCGAGGCCACCGCGGCGCTGGAGACCATCTCGCACGCACTCGACTGTGCCGCCGCGGACTTCCGCGAGTGCCCGCACTTCCGGGCAAAGGTCGCCGACGCGCTCGCACTGGTCACGAACCGGTCAAGCCTGCGGGGATAAATCGTTATGTGGCACGGAATTCCGTCCTGACGGCGCAGTTTGCCACCGCGTGGTGAATCAGCGGCGAAAGGCGGTGCTGCGCCGCGTTTCTCGGGATTAGGATCGATTCCTGCGAACATGGACACAGCAGCCAGTAATACTTCGACTCGATAGAGGTGCCCCGTGAGCAGGACGATTCGAGTACCCGCGGTGGAACTCGCCGATCATGTCGGCGAATCCGTCGTGGGGTACGGCACCCTAACCCAAGCAGGAGTGGTCCAGCCGGGCGGCGACCTCGTGGTCGCGGTTTTCGGCGTGGAGACCAACCGGCGCGAGAAGTCTTTCACGCCGGGTCAATTGGTCGAATTGGAGGTTACCGACTGACCACGGCCGCCGGCTTCGGATGCGGGTGCAGCGCCGTTGCGTGCCCCACCGCGCCGGCCGCCCGGTTCAACTGATCAGCGCGTTCATGATGGTCCCCGCGCTGGTCGCGATGACGCCGCCGAGTATGCCGCCCGCGACCATTTTCGCCGACACGAGCGGACCGCCGTTCCACTTCTCCCAGGCGAATCTGCCACCGGCATAGGCGATTCCCGTGACTCCGGAGAGAATCACGAACCACGTGAAATACCGGAACAGCTGGAGGATTTTTTCCGAGTTCGGGGGGGCTTCGGGGACCGGGTCGTCCACCTGAGCCAGAAGAAATGCTTCGACTGCCGTATGGATCGTCATTGATCTGTCTCCGTCGCGTTTCCGCAGGACAAGTTATACGCAATCGCTATGACGTTCGAAGTATCGCGATCCCCGCGGCTCGCGTCAACCCCTCGCCGGGCCGAGGCCACCGCAACGCCGGCGTTCGCCGCGCGCGAAGCCGTGTCGAACCGCCGTGGACGGGTAGTGCGTGCATGTGAGCTACGACTGTGACGGCACGGCGGGCGGTGACCTCGACCCGGTTGCCGCGCGGGCGGTGATCGAACAAGCCAAAGGCGCGGTCATGCTGGTCTATGGCCTCGACGCCGACGAAGCGTTCGACATCCTGCGCGTGCGGTCGCAGGAAACCAACACCAAATTGCGCGTTCTCGCCGCCAATGTGGCCGCCGAGCTACCGTCGGTCGGCATGCCCGGCGTGACCAGCGAACTGCGCAGCCGGGTCGACCGGCTGCTGTCGACGGCGCACGAGCAAGGGCGTTGAGCGCCGCTGCGGGCTACCGCTTCTGGGCGACGGCGAAGATCCGCCGGAAGGGCAGCCAAGTGGTGCCGTCGGCGCGTCGAGGGTAGGCGTTGCGCAACAGTGGGGCGAGTTGCGCTGTGAATTCCTGCCACTGCGCGTCGTCGAGGGCCCCGCGCACGGGCGTCAATGCCGTGCCGGTGACCCACTCGAGCACCGGATCTTCTCCGGTCAAGCGTTGCAGGTACGTCGTCTCCCAGGCATCGACCGCCCCGCCCGCGGCGGCGAGCAGGTCGGCGTATCCGGCGGGATCGAGTACCGCCCTCGGCTCGAGGATGCCCGCTCGTCCGAGGCTGTCGCGCCAATCGTCGCGCGCGGCCACCTGGCGGATCGCCCGGTGCGAGGCCGCGTCGAAATTGCCGGGCACCTGCACGGCCAGAAACGCGCCAGCGGGAAGCTCTCGCATCCACCGAGCCAGCAGGCCCGAATGCCCGGGCACCCATTGGAGGACGGCGTTGCAGACCACGACATCGGTCTCCGCGCTCGGCTGCCATTCCTGTACCGCCCCGAGCGTCGCATCGATGCCGCGATCGCGCGCGGCCGCGACCATCTCCGGCGACGAGTCGAGCGCTCGCACGATCGCGCCCGGCCAGCGCCGCGCGAGGACCGACGTGAGATGCCCGGGACCGCAGCCCAGGTCCACCACCACCCGGGGTTCGGCTGCGGCGACCCGGCTCAGCAGGTCGAAGAACGGGCGGGACCGGTGATCGTCGAAGGCGAGGTACTGCTGGGGATCCCACATAGGCCACTCCGAGGCTCGCTACCAAACCGTACGTACGTACTGTACGCCTGCCTCGTGCTCAGAAGAAGGTCCCCGAGAGCGGCAACGAGTCGGTGGCGAACAGCGCGTCCGCGACCGCGACCGCACCTGGACGGTGTTCGTCGACACGGCCCGCGAAAGCCAGTTCGCGCCACGTCGTTCCGCCCAGATAGGCCGCCGCGAGATCGGAGATACCCGTGGTGAGATCCGGGGTTTCCCGGACTCGTCGCACGCCGTCGACAGCGATCCGGTAGCGGCCGGAGTTCGCCGTCAGGATCGGGCCCCGCACCTCCACCACGACCGCGGCGGCCTCGCGATAGGTGCACCGCGCCGGCGCGTGCCCGACATCGACCAGGCGCAACCAGGTCTCGTCCCTGGTCGACACCACGCGCACCGCGCGTTCGTCGGTGAGCAGGTGGCGCAGCGGACTGTCTACGACTCCGCGGTGCCGATCAGTTCGCCATCGATGTAGGCGCCGAGCGTGCGGCCGGGCTCCGACAGCTCCGCGGTAGGGGTCAGCGGCGGCAAGCCCACCATGGCCGTGCGGAAAAGAGCGTTGGCGGAACGGATGTCGTCCTCGGTGACGAGGGTCTGCACAGCGACGGTCACGACTCGATCCTGCCCGAGCCGCCATCGAATGCCGACCTGCGGGCACGCCCCGGCGGAAAGTCAGCTGGCATCACGGTTTCGTAACGGGCCGCGGTGGGTATCACATAGCTATGACGGAACACCGACCAACCCGCATCGCCGGTGTGGAGCAGGGAACCGGCGCGCTCGCTTTGACCACGTGCCTTGCCTTTTCGATCGGCATCGCCGCGCTCACCCAATCGGCGTTCACCACTCTCGTGGCGTGTGTGAGCATCGTGGCGGGGCTCACACTCGTGCTGAACATCCTGCCGCGCAAGGCCTGACCGCGCGGACCTTGCCTCGCATGCCGAATCCTGGTGGCATCTACCCGGGTATCGACGTCAATCGGGAGGCAGGCATGCTGTCGTTGCAGGAGATTTCGGATCGACTCGAGATCGAAGACCTGATGGTGCGGTATTCGCACGCGGTCGACACTCGACAGTGGGACTTGCTGGACGAGGTGTTCACCCCGGATGCGCACATCGACTACTCGGCCATGGGCGGATCGGTGGGCGATCTGGCGGCGACGAAGCAGTTCCTGGCCGCCGTCCTGCCCAACTTCCCGGCCTTCCAACACCTGATCAGCAACTCGTCCATCCGAGTCGACGGTGACACCGCCACCGGGCGGACGATGTGTCACAACCCGATGCTCGTGTCCGGCGGCGACGGACCGCCGACGATGATGCTGTGCGGCCTCTGGTACCACGACACGTTCGTCCGTGTGGACGGACAGTGGCGGATCAAGCAGCGCGTCGAGGAGAAGAGCTTCCTCTTCGTCGCGCCCTCCGCTCCCGGCATGGGCTGACGCGACGGAGACCGGCCGCTGCCTCAGCGCGCCGACAGCGCGGAGGGCGGGGCCTCGGACGTGTGAGCGGGTTCCTCGCGCGCGGGGCTCCCGTCGCCCACGACCTTCCGCCTGCGGGCGACCAGGAACAGCACGACCAGCACCACACTGAACCAGACGTAGGTGTTGCCGATGAAATGCTGCCAGGGTGTCCACGCGGTCTCCCGGTGCTCGCCGTCGGGCAGCCAGTTGTGCGGGCCGATGACGAATACCGCCGCGGTCACCACGAACGTCGCCCACCACCCGATCGCCCGCCTGCCCGGCAGGCGGGACGCGTGACCGACCATGGCGAACAACGCGGGCGCGATCCACACCCAGTGGTGGGACCAAGAGATCGGCGAAACCAGCAGCGTGAAGACGGCGTTGAGGGACAGCGCGAGCGCGGGCAAGTCGGCGGCTCTGCGCATGGCGGTGACCACCAGCGCGAGCAGCAACGCGCCGAGGACCAACCAGATGATGGTGAACGCGGGCTCGGGCGTTTCGAAACGAGAGAACACCGCTTGAATCGACTGATTCGTGTGGAATGCCGAACCGCTCAGCCCGGACACGTTGCCCAGGCCGCCGAACCAATACTTGACGGACTCCTTCGGCAGAATTGCGAAGCCGAGCGCCGTGGCGGCCGCGCCGGTGACCGCGGCGGTCGCGGCCGCGCGGTAATCCCGCCGGACCAGGAAGTAGAGCACGAAGGCCGCGGGCGTCAGCTTGATCGCGGCGGCGACGCCGATCAGCATGCCCCGGGGCCAGCGCGACTTGTGGGTGAGGCAATCGGCGGCGACCAGGGCCATCAGCAACAGGTTGACCTGACCGAAGTCCAGCGTGGAGTGAATCGGCTCCAGCAGCAGCCCCAGCGGAGTGGCGCACGCGGTGGCCCAGACTGCCAGCCGGCGCTGCGACTCGTCCGGCCACACCCGCCGGGCCACCAGATAGAGCGTGAGGGCCAACGCGGCCACCGACGAGACGAAGAAGCTCAACGCGGCGACGTCCCAGGGCAGCATCGCGAAGGGGCCGAGCGCGAGCGCGGCGAAGGGCGGGTAGATGAACGGCAGGCCCGCTCCGATGGTGGTCTGCGGCAATTGCCCGTACATGTCGGCGCCGTGCCGCATGGCGTCCACGCCCAGGCGATACACCTGCAGGTCGATGAACCCGCCGGTGATCTTGTGGAACGGCCAGACCGGTGTCAGCAGGCAGAACGCGGAGAACGCGAGTGCGAGGACCGGCGCCGGGCGCAGCACGCGCGCGAGTCGACGGTTCTGGGACATCGGCGTTCCGGCGGTGGCGGTGACACTACTCATCCGCGGCGACTATACCGACCCGGGTCCGCTCGTTCACCACATGGGGAGGCGGATTCGCGACTGTCGCGTGAGGGCCGCGGAAACGGGTAAGCCGCCACCAGCACAAGGGGCACAGGAGGTCGGCCGATGGTGACGAAGGCGCCCGGCGCCGCGATGTACGTCCCCGAGAACGCGGATCTGACGCGGCTGCGGCAAGCGGCCTGCGACTGTCACGGGTGCGATCTCTACCGCCATGCCACGCAGACGGTGTTCGGCGCGGGGCCCGAGGACGCGGACGTGGTACTGATCGGCGAGCAGCCCGGCGATCAGGAGGACGTGGCAGGCCATCCGTTCGTCGGTCCGGCGGGGCGGCTGCTCGACCGGGCGCTGGCGGAGGTCGGCATCGACCGCGACGCGGTCTACCTGACCAACGCGGTGAAACATTTCAAGTTCGTGGAGCGCGGCAAGCGGCGCATCCACAAGCAACCCGGCCGCACCGAGGTGGTCGCCTGCTCGGCATGGCTCGACGCCGAACTCGATCTGCTGCGTCCGCGGTTGGTGGTGTGCCTCGGCGCGATCGCGGCGCAGGCGGTGCTCGGCCCCGCGTTCAAGGTCAGCGCGCGCCGCGGCGAGGTCGTCGAGACGGCCGACTTCCGCGCGATCGCCACCGTCCACCCGTCGTCGGTGTTGCGCGCGCCCGACCGTACCGCCGCCTACGAAGCGTTCGTCGACGATCTGCGCGTAGTGCGGGAACAACTGGGAAAGTCGGCGGCGGCGCGCTGATCACGCGGCCCAGGACAGGAGTGAGTGGATGAGCACCGACGAGATCGACCCGGAACTGCTGGAACTGGCCGCCAAGGTGTTCGACTTCGCTCGGCGCGGAGACACCGCGAGGTTGGCCGCCTATGTGGACGCCGGCGTGCCGGTCGACCTCACCAACGACGCGGGCGACACCCTGCTCATGCTCGCCGCCTACCACGGGCACGCCGATGCCGTGGCGGCGCTGCTGCACCGGTCGGCCGATCCGGACCGCGCCAACGACAAGGGCCAGACTCCGCTGGCCGGTGCGGTTTTCAAGGGCGAGAGCGAGATCGTGCGACAACTCGCGGCGGCGGGCGCCGACCCCGACGCGGGCACCCCGTCGGCCCGCGACGCCGCGGTCATGTTCGGCAAGACCGAGCTGCTGGAAATCTTCGGCTGAGCTGGTCACCCGCGCTTGCGCACGGCGGTGACGGCCTTGCGCGCGGCCACCAGAACGGGATCCCACACCGGGGAGAACGGCGGGGCGTAACCGAGATCGAGCATCGTCATCTGCTCGACGGTCATCCGGGCGGTCAGCGCGACCGCGGCGATGTCGACGCGCTTGGCCGCGCCCTCGCGTCCCACGATCTGGGTACCGAGCAAGCGTCCGGTGAGGCGCTCGGCGAGCATTTTCACCGTCATCGGCGCCGCGTCCGGGTAGTAGCCGGCGCGGCTGGTGGATTCGACCTCGACGGTCACGTATTGCAGGCCCGCTGCCCTGGCGTCCTTCTCACGAAGACCCGTTCGGGCGACCTCGAGTTCGCAGACCTTGCTGACCGCGGTGCCCACGACGCCGGGAAAGAGCGCGTATCCCCCGCCGATGTTCGCACCGATGATCTGACCGTGCTTGTTGGCATGGGTGCCGAGCGGGATGTGGCGTTCCCGGCCCGAGACGAGGTCGAGCACCTCGACGCAATCGCCGCCAGCCCAGATGTTCTCGTGCCCGCGTACCCGCATGGCGACATCGGTCCGCAGCCCGCCGTACTCCCCCAGCGGCAGACCGGCGGCGTGAGCCAGTTCGGTCTCCGGGCGCACGCCGATGCCGAGCACCACCACGTCGGCCGGGTATTCCGCGGTGTCGGTGACGACCGCGGCGATCCGGCCGTCGTCATCCGTCCGGAACTCGGACACCTCGACGTCGCCGACCACCTTGATGCCCATTCCGCACATCGCGTCGCGCACCAGAGCCCCCATGTCGGGGTCGAGCGTGGACATGGGTTCCGAGCCGCGGTTGACCATCGTGACGTCGTAGCCGCGCCGGATGAGGGCCTCGGCCATCTCCACGCCGATGTAACCGGCCCCGACCACGACGGCGCGGTTGCCGCGCGCCCGCTCCAGCGTGTCGAGCAGGGCCTGCCCGTCGTCGAGCGTCTGCACACCGTGCACGCCGTTCGCGTCGATACCGGGCAGCCGCGGCCGGACGGGGCGGGCGCCGGTGGCGATGACGAGGTGGTCGTAGGACATCCATGCCGAAGCGCCGGTTTCCCGGTCGCGATAGCGCACGCGAGCCTGCTCGGCATCGATCTCGGTGACCGCGGTGTGCAGGCGCAAGTCGATCTCGCGGGACCGATGTTCCTCGGGCGTGCGGGCGATCAGGGCATCCCGGTCGGCGACGTGACCGCCGACCCAATACGGAATGCCGCAGGCCGAGTAGGAGGTGAACCCGCCGCGCTCAAAAACTACGATCTCCAGCGCGTCGGCGTCCTTCATCCGGCGCGCCTGCGAGGCCGCCGACATTCCGGTCGCGTCACCGCCGATGACCACCAGTCGCTCGCTCATGGCTTCACGCTACGTTCGGCGTCCACCCGGCGGCCGCGTGGGCCACCGTTCCACGAATTTGCTGGTTGCGCTGCGGGTGACCGATCCGTACTTCACACTGATCTTCTGGCAAACGCGGTATGAGGGCAGCGTTTTGACCCGGGAGCACGACATGACCGAGACCCGACCCCCTTCCGACGACGAACGTCGGCTCGCCGAACTGGGCTACAAGCAGGAACTGGCCAGATCATGGTCGGGTTTCTCCAATTTCGCCATCAGCTTCACGATCGTGTCCATCCTGACCGGTGGATTGGCCAGTTATGGCATCGGTCTGGCGAACGGCGGTCCGATCACCATGGCCTGGGGGTGGCCGCTGGTCTCGCTCATGGTGTTGTTCGTCGGACTCGCCATGGCGGAATTGGCCTCCGCCTACCCCACCTCCGGCGGCTTGTACTGGTGGGCCGCCGAACTGGGTGGACCGGTGTGGGGCTGGTTCACCGGATGGTTCAACCTGATCGGGCAGATCGCCGTGACCGCGGCGATCGATTACGGCGCCGCCATCTTCACCACCGTGGTGTTGAACGTCGTCGGAATCGACATCGGCACCGACCGCACCGCGATTTTCCTGGTGTTCGCCGCCATCCTGATCTTGCACGCCGTCCTGAACGTGATCGGCCCGCATCTGTCGGCGGTGATCAACAACGTGTCGGCGTGGTGGCACGTGGGTGGTGTGGCGATCTTCGTGGTCGTCCTGGGCTTCGGAGCGGAACACCACCAGAGTGCCCGATTCGTCTTCACCGAGACGGTGGACAACAGCGCGATCGGATTCGGCGGGGTCGCGTTCAGCTTCCTGCTCGGCCTGCTGCATGCGCAATACACTTTCACCGGCTACGACGCTTCTGCGCATATGTCGGAGGAAACACACGATGCGTCGCGGATGGCGGCCAAAGGGATCATCAACACGATCGTCGTGTCGGCGATCGCCGGATATCTGCTCATCATGGCGGTGACGTTCGCCATCCCGAATCTGGACGACGCGCTGGATCCCGCGAAGAACAGCGGCTATCCCGTGATCTACATCCTGGAGAACTCGCTGAACGGCTTCTGGTCGGGTTCGCTGCTGATCATCGCGGCGGTCGCGCAATTGTTCTGCGGATATGCCTCGGTGACCTCGGCTTCCCGAATGCTGTTCGCGTTCGCGCGGGACGGCGCCGTGCCGGGGTCGAGGTTCTGGTCGCGGCTTTCCACGCGCAAGGTACCGGTGCACGCGGTGCTGTTCATCTCGTTCTTCGCTTTCGTGCTGCTGATTCCGTCGATGCTGGTGCCCGCGGCGAACGCACCGACCGCCTACGCCGCGGCGACCTCGGTCGCGACCATCGGGCTCTACATCGCCTACGGCATTCCGATCCTGTTGCGGCAGCGGCACGGGAGCCGGTTCCGCACCGGCCCATGGCACTTGGGTGCGTGGTATCGCCCGGTCGGCGTGGTCGCGTTGATCTGGATCGTGCTGATCAGCTTTCTGTTCATCCTGCCCACCGACGCCCGCGGCTATCCCTGGCACAGCGAATTCACTTGGAACACCGTGAACTACGCACCGATCACCCTGGTCGGCGTGGTGGGCGCGATCGGCATCTGGTGGCTGGCGTCGGCCCGGACCTGGTTCACCGGGCCGAAACGGACGGTGGACGAGCCGCCCGCCGACCAGCCGGAGCAGGAGGCGCCGGCCAACGCCTGAGGCACGACCGGTCCGGTCGCGGCTTCCCTGATCTGGCGTATCGAGTTTGTCGGCCTCGGTCGCTAGGGTGTGTCGGCATGGAAAGGACCGACCTGGTGCGTTTTTCGCCCGCCGGGAGAATTGTGTTCCCGGGCAATCCGTGGCCGGAAGGGCACGCGATCGAGGAGTTCGCGTGGACCGGCCGCATGGACCAGGCCGGCAGCCTGTGGTTCGATCTGCATCTGCGCTCCGCGGCGTACAACGCCGAACGCGACCCCGCCCACGGCGAGGAGGACGGCGAGGACTGGCTGTCGCCGATCGTATGGCAGAACTATCACAGCTGCACGCTGTCGTCCACGTACTGGGGCGAGGACGACGCCACCGGCCTGCGCGCCGCGGCGCCGGGTCGGCCCTTTCGACTGAAATCCGAACAGTGCCTCACGGTCGACCCGCTGCCCCTCGCGCACGCCGACGACGTCGAATACCTGGCGTTCAACATCTATCTGCTCGGGCACGACTCGGTCGCCGACCAGGAAGTGTCGTTCACCCGGCGGTCCGACGGCAGGCACGACATCGACTGGCAGGGTCGCATCGCGCTGACCTACGCGGGTCAGGTCGAATTCCGGTACCGATTCCGGGCCCGGATATCCGGCGCCACCCTCGAATACATCCGGTTCCCTGCGGAAATCTCCGCCGATCGAGCGCTCCGCCAGCTCGGCGCTGTGCTCGACGCTCCCGAGGAGTTCGAACTGGGTCTGGTCGACGGGCAGCCCGCGTGGGTGTCGAGAATGCCGGCCTAGCCTTTTCGGCGCCGGTTCACCGGTTGCCGGTATGGCCGGGCAGCACGCACACCGAATCCAAGCCGAGCACGTGGTTCAACCGGCCGAACGCCAGCCATGAGCCGATGCTCATGCTCAGTTCGACGACTTCGGCCTGGCTGTAGCGGGCGAGCATCCGATGCCAGAACTCTTCGTCCAGGTTGTGATGATCGGTGGCGTAACGCTCGGCGTATTCGGCGGCGAGCCGGGTGCGTTCGTCGAAAGCGTCGGTAGTGCGCCAGTTCGTGACGGCGTCGGCGAATTCGGGCTCGACCTTGACCCCGTCGCGTTCGGTGCGCCAGTCCATGCAGAACAGACAGCCGTTGATCTGGGCGATGCGCAGCCGGGCCGCCTCGAACTCACGCAGGCCGAGCGTGCTGTGCGAGTACACCGACAGCGAGAAATTCGAGGCGGCGACGCCGATGCCGGGGACCATCTCGCCCCAGACGTAGCCGATCGGATCCTTGCCCTCGGGAACGTCGATGATCATGGGTGCTTCCTTCGAGTTTGCCGACGGCGGGACGCAACGGGACATCGAGTGCGTCGTAGAGTCCGGGTTTCGCCGCCACCAGCCAGTCGATTGCGCCGACCAGGCGGCCGACGGCCGTGGCGTTCCCGCCCACGGAGCGGTTGCCGTCTTCGTCGGTCGCCTCGACGGTCACTTCGATGCGCGGGCGCCCCTCGATGATCACCCGGTGCGCACCCGCGCCGCCGTCGGCCGGTACGGGCCAATCGGGCGCACAGGTCGGATGGATGCGGGTGACGTGTTCGACAACCAATCGCGGCTGCCCCGCGACGATGCCCTGTACCTCGAAACGCACGGCCCCCTGGGTGCCCGCCTCGAATTCACCCATGGACATCGTGGTGACGGTGGCGTCGAGGGCGCGCCGATCCAGCGTCTCGCGGATTTCGTCGAGTTCGACACCGAGCGCCCGTGCCATCAGCCGGATCTGCCCGCCCCACACCATGGTCGGCACCGACGGCGCGAGCATCGGCGGCTGATAGTCCATCGGCTGTCCCATGCCGACCAGGTAGCGCACCGAGTCCGGCTGGTCGTAGGTGGAGTAGTCGAAGATCTCCTGGCAGCGGATCGTGTCCACCGTGCTCCCCAGCCCGCTGATCAGCAGCGGCAGTACGTCGTTGCCCCACCCGGGGTCGATACCGGAGACGAACAGCGATCCGCCGCTCTCGGCGATCGCCGCCAGTACCGGGTCGCGTACCTCCGGCGGTGCGTTGCGCGGATCGTAGAGCACGTAGAGAGCCGGGGTGACGACCACCGCGCCCGCACGCAGCGCGCGCACGATATCGGCGAGCGCGTCGTCCGGCCGGATGTCGCCGGAGGCCGCGTAGACCACCGCGTCCGGCCGTGCGCCGAGAATGGCGCCGACATCATCGCTCGCGGCGACGCCCAAGTCCCGATCCAGCCCGCCGATTTCGCCCGCATCACGGCCGACCTTCACCGGATCGTGCACCAGCACCCCGGTCAAACGCAGCGCGGGGTGCGCGTCGACGGCGCGGATGGCCGCCCGGCCGACATTGCCGGTTCCCCAGACCACCGTGGAGATCATCGATCGAGCGTAGCAAGCGCTTGGTCGGCTGTTCGGCGTTCCGGAAAAGCGCTCCGATCCGGCCTCGAAGCAGCTATTTCTCGCTCTCGACCGGCGACGCGATGCGCCACAGCGCACACCCGCCGATTCCAGGAGCGACGGTCGCAGCGGACCGTTCGCCCATGGCAGCGCGGGACAGCGCCGCCCGATCCCACGCCCGGCTCGCCACTGCGCACCATTGGGAAATGGCGTGAACTCCCCGGTAGCGTTGGGGCTCGGGGCATTACCTACCGCCAGGGGATCGCGGCGCAGTTCCGGTACGGTATATCCCGCCGCCCGGCGCGGGGGCGGCGGTAGGGATCGGGTGGAAAGGCAGGCGCGCGACAGTGAACGAGCGGTATTCGTCGTGGGCTGCCCGGAATACGCCCGAAGAGCTGCCACTGGCCGCGCGTTACCAGAGCGCGGATCCGATCCGCTGGCACGGCAGCATGGTCTACCCGATGTACACCGAGCAAGTCGGCCCCGCGCCCACCACCATCGCCTTGACCATGATCTCCGCCGCACCGCCCGCAGGGCTGCGTGGGCTCGGCATGGGTCTGTCGGTCGTCGACGGCTATCTGGACCTGCACGGACGTTCACTCGCCGGAGTCGACGCGTGGAGCGACGCGCTGGCCGCGGGGGTCAGCTTCGCCGTCACGCCCACCGCGCCGCTGACCCTGGTGACCCTGACCCCCGTCTGGGTGGACGAATTCGGCACGCAGAAGTCGTGGGCGGGCAACTACGGCATCGTCGTCGAGCACCGGCCCAACGGTCGCGTCGTGCTGTGGTGCAGCATCGGCGAGGGACCACCGAACTTCGCGAACCTGGTCGTGGAACTGTCCACCGCCCCCACACCAGTCGCCACGGAGCCTCCGGCTCCCGTCGCGCCCGCGACGGCTCCGATCGGCATGAATCCGCCCATCCCCCGGGCG
Organism: Nocardia sp. NPDC004260; assembly: GCF_053603155.1. Taxonomy (NCBI): domain Bacteria; kingdom Bacillati; phylum Actinomycetota; class Actinomycetes; order Mycobacteriales; family Nocardiaceae; genus Nocardia; species Nocardia sp. NPDC004260. The sequence goes on from NZ_JBSGEZ010000033.1 coordinate 14,899, forward strand.
CTCTCGTCGGCGGCGGCCCCGCCTACCGCGCCTACCATGCCCGTTCCGCGTATCGACGCCGCCACGGCCGCGAGCGCATCCGCGACGGCGGCCGAACGGCTCACCGGGGTTTCCTCGGCAGCCGGTGGCGGTGCCGAGAAAACGACGGAAACGACCCCGCCCCGCCGCGCAGGCAGTCTCTTCGTGAATCTGCAGTCGTCCCGCGCCACACGATCCACTCCGGGAACTCCACCTTCCACTCCCGGCTCCCGAGCCCCGGACAGCGCGCAGCCGGCGTCGAGCTCGACCACCGAAGAATTCGTAACGAAGGCAGCGCGCAGCGGGGCCCATCCCCTCGCCGGCGAGACCCCACCCGCGGTAAACGGCGTGTTCCAGTCGCCTGAGCCGCAGCCGGAGTCCGAAGTAGCCGCCCGGAACCTCGCTCACCATCCGAGGATCGCGCACGAGAGAACAGCGCCGGACTCGTACGCAACCTTCGGACCTCCGGTCGCACATACACATCCGCCCGAGGACCCGGCACGCTCCCGCACCGGCCTGCTGCTCGGCAACACCCCACCCGCACCGAACGCTGCGCTACCCACTCGTCCCGCGGCGGACGGCCCGAGCACCGAATCCAGCCCGGTCGTCGCGGATCCGTGGACCGCGCATCCATACCGCGCACTCGACCCCATCGGCACACACGCCCAACCCCAGACAGGCACCTCACCTCCTGGGTCCGGGCCGGTCCCCCAGGCCACTCGAGTCCCAGCCGACACCTCCCCCTCGGCGGACGGTCCACACTCCCGATCGAGCCCGCGGGTCGCGAACCGTCCAATTGCGGCAGACCCCAACGCACTCGACCCCGTCGACACACACGCCCAACCCCAGACAGGCACCTCACTTCCCGGGTCCGGGCCGGTCCCCCAGGCCACTCGAGTCCCAGCCGACACCTCCCCCTCGGCGGACGGTCCACACTCCCGATCGAGCCCGCGGGTCGCGAACCCTCCTGCTGCGGCGGACCCATATCGCGCATTCGGCCTCGCGGGCACGCACACCCAGACCCTGGCACAGACTTCGCCTTCGAGCTCCGGCGCTGCGGAGCCGAATCACACCCACCGAGAACCGAACTCACCGCTCGGCGGACAGGTGTCGCAAACGCCCCCCGCAGCGGAGGAACCCGGCCGTGAGCTCGACCCGGTGGCCACGGACGGCAGCCCCAAGGCGAACGTGCCGAGTACCCGGGCTCCCGACACAGCGTCGGTGCCGAACGACATCCCGGCGTCCGACGAACGGCAGGCTCCGGCCGACGCTCCGCCCCGGGCGGGCGAGTCCAGGCAGTCGGGCGACCCCGGGTATCGCGGTGCGCTCTACGACCTCGGCGTCGCGATGTACCGCCGCGGCGACGAAGAGCAGGCATGCGGACTGTGGGCGCAGGCCTCCGATGCCGGGCACGCGGGTGCCGCCTACGAACTCGGCATGGTTCGGCTGCGGCGCGGCGATCCCGTCGGGGCCGAATCCTGGTGGCGCACCGCCGCCGACCGCCACGAGCCGCGCGCCATCGCCGAACTCGCCGATCTGCTCGACCAGCTCGGCAAGCACGCGGAGGCCAAGTCCTGGCGGGCTTACGCCGCCGAGCGGCAAGACCCGGACGCGGTCGGCCAGTCGACGCCGCGCTGAACCCCACGGCCCGAGCCGCTGGTGCCGCGCGAGCAGCTCGGCGCTTACCGCAGGCTGGTCGAGTTGGGTTTCTCCGGAGTAGGGGGAAGTGTGGCCGCGTCGTTGCGGCGGGAGTTTCCCGCCCGCGCCGTCCACAGCGCTTGCGGGGCGGCCCGGATACCGCTCGAGCAGCCGGTCGGGCTCGTCTCCCCGGATCGCTGGCTGATGCTGTACCGCGCGCTACGCGCCTGAGGGGAACCGGACCCGCTACAGGAACGTATCGGATACATTCATGCATCGAGACGTGGACAGGAGCAGCGTGACCAACTTCGGCGACTACCAGAACGAGATCTACTTCCAAGGACTCGGCGGTGTGCTGCCCGATTTCCCGATGACGTACACCGACCTGGAAGCCAAGGCCCGGGCGGCGCTGCCACCGGGGATCTGGTCGTACGTCGCGGGCGGAGCCGGCGACGAGCTCACCCAGCGGGCCAATGTGACGGCCTTCGAGAAACTGGGCCTGATCCCGCGCATGTTGCGCGCGAGCAAGACGCGCGACCTCTCGATCGAGCTGTTCGGCATGACGCTGCCGACGCCGATCTTCCTCGCCCCGGTCGGCGTGATCGGGCTGTGCGCCCAGGACGGGCACGGCGACATCGCCACCGCCAAGGCCGCGGCGCGCACCGGCGTCCCGATGGTGGCCTCCACCCTCACCGTCGATCCGCTCGAGGACGTGGCGGCCGAGTTCGGCGACACCCCCGGGATGTTCCAGCTCTACACCCCCACCGATCGGGATCTCGCGCAGAGCCTGGTCCAGCGGGCGGAAGCGGCGGGATTCAAGGCCATCGTGGTCACTTTGGACACCTGGGTGCCCGGCTGGCGCCCGCGCGATCTGACGGTCTCCAACTTCCCCCAGCTGCGCGGCCACTGCCTGGCCAACTACTTCAGCGATCCGGTCTTCCGGGCCCTGCTGCCCAGCCCACCCGAACAGGATCCGAAAACTGCCGTCCTCAACTGGATCTCGCTGTTCGGCAACGCGTTGACCTGGGACGACCTGGCGTGGCTGCGATCGCTGACCGACCTGCCGCTCGTCCTCAAGGGCATCTGCCATCCCGACGACGCGCGGCGCGCCAAGGACGCGGGCGTCGACGGTATCTACTGCTCGAATCACGGCGGCAGACAGGCCAATGGCGGCATCCCCGCGATCGAGCATCTGCCGGAGGTGGTCGCGGCGGCCGATGGCCTGCCGGTGCTGTTCGACTCCGGCGTCCGCACCGGCGCCGACATCGTGAAAGCGCTGGCGCTCGGCGCCACAGCCGTCGGCATCGGACGCCCCTACCCCTACGGGCTCGCCCTCGGCGGTGTCGACGGCCTCGTGCACGTGGTGCGTTCGCTGCTCGCCGAGGCCGATCTGCTGATGGCGGTGGACGGCTACCCGACGATCGCCGACCTCGGTCCGGAAGCGATCCGGCGGCTCGCCTGATCCACACGAAACCGCCCGTCAGGCGAAACGCCCCGCGCGTACGGCTCGCCCGGCGATCAGGGCGGGCCGCACGCGCGGGGCGGCTCGGAATCAGGCCGACAGGGGCGTGAAGTCCCGGCTGCCGATGTAGCCCGGTCGCGGCGCGGGCGCGGCGAACGGGTCGACGAGCGTGTTGTGCACGCTGTTGAACACCACGAAGATGTTCGAGCGCGGGAACGGCGTGATGTTGTTCGACGACCCGTGCATCAGGTTGGAGTCGAACAACAGCGCCGAGCCCGCCCGGCCGGTGAATTGACTGATCCCGTACCGGTTCGCGAGCGCGGTGATGTCGTCGGTCGTCGGCACGCCGATCTCCTGCTCCTGCAACGACTCCCGGTAGTGCTCGGCCGGAGTGCTGCCCAGGCACGGCACGAAGGTGTGGTGCGAGCCCGGCATCACCATGAGACTGCCGTTGATCGGATAGTTGTCGGTCAGCGCGATCGACAGGCTCACCGCTCGCGGCGCGGGCATGCCGTCCTCGGCGTGCCAGGTCTCGAAATCGGAATGCCAGTAGAAACCGGTGCCGCGGAAACCGGGCATGTAGTTCACCCGGCTCTGGTGCACGTACACCGGCGAACCCAGCACCTGTTCGGCCAGCCGGAGCACTTGGGGCCGACGCACCAGTTCGGCGATCGCCTCGCTCAGCTTGTGCACCTCGAAGACCGAACGCACCCGGTTCGACGACTTCTCCACGATGACACGGTCGTCGTCGCGCAGCGCCGGATCGTTCGCCAGCCTCGTGATCTCCTCGCTGTACTCGCCCACTTCCGTGGGCGTGAGCAGCTGATCCAGGATGGCGAACCCATCGGCGTCGAACGAGGCCAGTTCCGGGCTCTCGACCTCCCCCCACACCGCGGGGTCGGCACGCTCCAAGTGCGGAGCGGGCGCGCCGAGACGGGTCGGGTAGCGATCGTAGCGAGCCGTCTCGGGCGGTGTTTCCGTGTGCTGCAGAACCATCGGTGTCCTCAACCTCCGATCGTCGCCGCGGAGACCAGCGGATAGACGCCGTTGCTGTCGTGAACCTCCTGACCGGTGACCGGCGGGTTGAACACGCACATCATCCGCATCGTGGTGCGCACCTCCAAGCGGTGGCGTTCGTGTCCGTCGAGCAGGTACATCGAGCCGGGCGCGAGCTCGTAGGTGACGCCGTTGTCAAGATCGGTGAGCGTGCCCTCGCCCTCGACGAGCCACACGGCCTCCACGTGATTCAGATAGTGGAACTCGTGCACCGTCCCGGCGTCAATGGTCGTCTCGTGGAACGAGAAGCCGACGCCGTCGCCGCCCAGGACGATGCGCTTGCTGCGCCAGCCTTCGCCCGCCACGTCGCGCTCGGTACCGGTGATCTCCGCGGTGCTGCGCACGATCATGCGATCGCCCCCATCCCGCCGCAGACCGACTCGACGGCGCCGGCGAGGACGCCGAGCCCCTGGTCGAGTTCCTCGTCGGTGACCGTCAGCGGCGGCAGCAGCTTCACCACCTCGTCGGTCGAGCCGGAGGTCTCCACCAGCAGCCCGCGCTCGAAGGCGATCTGGCAGACCTTGCCCGCCTGCGAGGGATCGTCGAACACCACGCCTTGCACCAGTCCGCGTCCACGGGTCGAGACGCCGGGGAAGTGCGCGGCCAGCTCGCCCAAGCTGCGCGCGACCTTCTCCCCCTTGGCCAGGGTCGCGGTCTGCAGGGCGTCGTCGGACCAGTAGTGGCGCAGCGCGGTCGTCGCGGTGACGAACGCGGGGTTGTTGCCGCGGAAGGTGCCGTTGTGCTCACCCGGCGACCACTCGTCCAGCTCCGGCTTGAACAGCACCAGCGCCATGGGCAGGCCGTAGCCGCCGATCGACTTCGACAACGTCACGATGTCGGGCGTGATGCCCGCGATCTCGAAGGAGAAGAACGGTCCGGTGCGGCCGCAGCCCATCTGCACGTCGTCGACGATCAACAGGATCTCCCGCTCCGTGCACAGCCCGGCGAGGTGGCGCAGCCACTCCGCCCGGGCGACGTTGACGCCGCCTTCCCCCTGCACCGTCTCCACGATCACCGCGGCCGGGCGGTCGAAGCCCGACGAGGTGTCGTCGAGCACCTTCTCCATCCACTGGAAGTCGGCGGTGGTGCCGTCGAAGTAGCCGTCGTAGGGCATGTGCGCGGCGTGCACCAGCGGCACACCGGCGCCCGCGCGCTTGGCGGCGTTGCCGGTGACCGACAGCGCGCCGAGGGTCATGCCGTGGAAGGCGTTGGTGAAGCTGACGATGGTCTCGCGACCGGTGACCTTACGCGCCAGCTTGAGCGCGGCCTCGACCGCGTTGGCGCCGGTCGGGCCGGGGAACTGGACCTTGTAGTCCAGGCCGCGCGGGGTGAAGAGCGTGTCGCGCAATGTCTCCAGCAGTTCGCGCTTGGCTCCGGTCGACATGTCCAGGCCGTGGGTGATGCCGTCGCTCGCGATGTAGTCCAGCAGCGAGCGCTTGAGCACATCGTTGTTGTGTCCGTAGTTCAGGGCACCGGCCCCCGCGAAGAAGTCCAGGTAGTCCTTGCCTTCCTCGTCGCGCAACCAGCTGCCCTTCGCCGTGGTGAACACGGTGGGCCAGGCGCGGCAGTAACCGCGCACATTCGACTCCAGACTCTCGAAAACGGTGGTGTCCGCGTTGATCATCGGTGATCCTCCTCGGTGGTGCGGGCGGTCGGGGCGATGCGATACAGGTCTTCGGGTGCGTGGCTGTCGGGGAAGACGCCCGCGTCGAACAAGTGGCGCTTGGTCACCTCGGCGCCGCGCGCCGCGGCCACCGACGTGAACAGCGCGATGGAACCGGCGTTGTCCGGCGAGATGGTGGTTTCGAGTACCGAAACGCCCTGAGCCGCGACGCTGTTGAGCAACGTGTGGAGCAACTCGGCGCCGATGCCGCGGCCGCGCTGCGCGCGGTCCACCGCGATCTGCCAGACGAAGACGGTGTCGGGCGCCTGCGGACGGACGAATCCGATCACGTATCCGACGACGCGACCGTCGGATTCGGCGACCACCGAGGTTCCGGCGAAGTCCCGGCACCACATCAGGTACGCGTAGCTCGAATTGACGTCCAGCACCGCGGAATTCTTCGCGATGCGCCACATCGGAGCGCCGTCGCCCAACCGGGGCGTGCGCAGGACCACGGCGGGCCCGGCGTTTCTCCGAGACGGGGTGGCCCCCGGAGCGGCCGCGGCGTTCCCGACGCGCGATCGCTCGATCTCCGCTGGGGACAGGGTTGGTGATGACATACAACTCCTCGTCTTAGCAGCAGTACTTATCCAGGCTCGCGAAGCGACTTTGAGGTGAACCTGTCGACTTCTTTACGGTCGTATTACGGATGGGTGTCGCCGAGCCGGGGCAACCGCACGACGAATCGCGCGCCCCCGCCGGGACGGTCGGTGCAGTGCACCCCGCCACCGTGTGTGGCGACCGTCTCGGCGACCAGCGCCAAGCCGATCCCCGTCCCGTCCGGCGAGCGGCGGCCGCTGCGGGCGGTGGCGAATCGCTCGAAGATCCGGTCGCGGTCCGCGGCGGGGACGCCGGGGCCCGCGTCGTCGACGGTGAGCACCGCGTCGGTGCCGTCGCGGTCGACGCTGACCGCGACCACATCGCCGCCGTGCCGGTCGGCGTTGTGCAGCAGGTTGGCCACCGCGCGCTCCAGTTCGACCTTGCGGCCGCGCACGGTGACGTCCTGACGCACCGTGAGCAGCTCGCCCGGATAGCGACGGTCGCTCAGCGTGTGCACCAGCAGGTCGCGCACCGACAGCGGCTCGGCGTCGCCGTGATGCATGCCCGCTTCCACTCGCGCCAGGGCGAGCAGATCGTCCAACAGTTTGCGCAGGTGCTCGACCTCGGCGGTGATCAGGCCGAGCGCCCGTTGCGAACGTTCCGGCAGATCGCCGCGATGCCGGTTGAGCACGTCGACGCTGGCCATCAGGGTGGTCAGGGGCGTGCGCAGCTCGTGGCTGACGTCACCGAAGAGCCGGTGTTCGCGCTCGATGCGCCGTTGCAGCGAGTCCACCATGGTGTTGAACGACTCGACTGTGGTCGCCAGATCCTGGTCTCCGGTCGCGGGCAACCGCTGGTCGAGATCACCGGAGGCGATCCGCGCGGCGGTGCCCGCCAACTGGTGCAGCGGGGTCAGCACCCGCCTGCTCGCCCACCAGCCGACCGCCGCGCCGATCAGGGTGACCACGACGGCGCAGCAGCTGAGCACGTTGCGCAGCAGATCGAGATCCGCGTTGAGATCTCCTGGCGATTCGCTGCCCGCGTGGGTTCGCTGCGCTTCCAGGTAGCCGCGGCTGATCATGAAGACCGAAACGACCAGTACCAGCGACATCAGCGCGGCGATCGTCGCGAAGGCAGCGGTCACCCGGGCGCGCAGGCTCCAGGCGTTCGGATTCCAGCGTTCGGCGTCGCAGCAGCGTTCAGCGGCGCACATCGAGGCGATAGCCGAGCCCGCGCACCGTCACCACGATGCGCGGATCGGACGGATCCCGCTCGATCTTCGTGCGCAAGCGGCGCATGTGCACGTCCACGATGCGTTCGTCGCCGAAAAACCCACGGTCCCAAACACGTTCGAGCAGCACCGTGCGGCTGAGCACCCGGCCCGGCGTCTCGGCCAGCTCACACAGCAGACGGAATTCGGTGAGCGTCAGCCTGATCTCCTCGTCGCCGCGGCGCACCACCCCGCTGTCCTGCGCGAGGACCAGCGGAGCCGTGTCGTCCGCCTCGAGCACCATCTCCTGCGGCGTCTCCCGTTCGGCGGTCAGCCGGGAGCGGCGGCGCACCGCGCGCATACGAGCGGTGATCTCCTTGATTTCGAACGGCTTGGTCACGAAATCGTCTGCACCCGCCTCCAGGGCGGCCACCACGTCGTGGGTATCGTCGCGAGCGCTGACCACGATGATCGGAACGTCATGGTCGCGGCGGATCTCCCGGATACATTCGAACCCGTCCATGCCGCCGAGCATCAGATCGACGATCATCACATCGGGAACACCATTGCTGCGCAGATGAGTGAGCGCGTCCTCGGCTTCCTCCGCCTCGTCGACGTCGTATCCCTCGTCTTCCATAGCGAGCCGTAACGCACCACGGACCCGGTCGTCGTCTTCCACGATCATCAGGTTTGCGCTCAAGACCTTATCCCTTGCAGACATGCGAAAGCGCGTCACGATGCGGACAACCGCATCCCCATACCGACGCGACCTTCCGCTTTCGAGCAACCTTTGCTCGGCTTCGAGTACCCCTGTGCCCGGCCGGTAAACGTCCGGCAGACCGATGTGGGGCCTCTTGGTTGTTCCATCGACGCTATACGTCAGCCCGACTCGGGCAGCACCCGGGCAGCAGCGGAACTCGCCTTCCGCGCACCCCGGCACGACGCGGAGAACGACACCGACCCCGAAAAATGCACGGCAACAGACTTTTTCGAATAGGCGATCGCATCAGGCCGTGGCGGCGCGAACCACAGGGCCGACAATAGGTTTCGCGAGGCTATCGTGCTGTGCGTCACATCGCTTCCGATGCACCGATCACGGGCGCACGACCGTGACCGGTCTCACGACGATTCCAGCGGCCGCCCGGCTATCGCGGCGGCTCCAAACGGTTGAAGTTGCTCGGCGGATCATCGGTGCCGCGCTCCTCGTACCAGAAGCGAAGTTTCCTGGCATCGAACGTGGCGAACCACTCTTCCCACCGCACCGGGCGCAGCACGGCGCCCCCGTACCCGGGAAAGTCGAATCGCAGCACCCCGAGCCGTCCGTCGTACTCGCTGCCCGGCACGGTCGCGGGCCGGGCTCCGCGCTGGGCGGCCCAGCGGCGGATGACATCGTGGTTCCTGGTGACGGAGATCCCTCGGGACTGGATCGACGCCCCCGGCCCACCCGGTCCGAACCGCGGATTCCGGGTGCCTGGGCGGCGCTGGTCGGTCATGACGAGCTCCTCGAGCCATCGGCATCTGTTGTCCGGTTCCTGTCTAACTACCCGTTGGGCCTGTTACGCAAACTGGTCGGCCGCACCGTGGCTGCCGCGCGAACCGGTTGGCGCCGTGATCGGTGGGTAACCGGCCGATGATCGGCCGGACGAAGCGCGGTCGCAGCCGTAGCGCACGCCGATCACCCGAACGAGGAGGAGTTCGCATGTCCCCCGACAGCGCGACACAGCCGGTCCCGCCCACGCCCGAGCCGGACCCCGTACCGCCCATTCCGGAACCGGATCCCGTACCGCCGATTCCCGAGCCGGATCCCATTCCGGATCCCAATCCCGTTCCGCCGGAACCTGATCCGCATCCGCTGCCACCGGTGCCCGGCCCCGCGCCACGTCCGCCGGTACCAGGACCGGCGCCGACGCCCCCCGTGCCGGATCCCGGCCGCCCTTCGCCGGACCCCGGTCTGCCCGGGCCGTCGCCGGACCCGACCCCGCCGAATCCGGTGTAACGGGCCGACGTCAGTCCCGCAGCGCCTGCTCGCGCAGCGCGTTCAAGGTCCGGGAAAGAATGCGCGAAACGTGCATTTGGGAGACTCCGAGCCGCTCGGCGATCTGATTCTGCGTCAACGACTCGAAGAATCGCATGGTCAGCACCTGACGCTCACGCTCGGGAAGGTCGCCGAGCAGCGGTTCGACCGCCATCACGTCCTCGACCAGGTGATAGGAGGGCTCTTCGGCGCCGAGGCTGTCCAGTAGCGGCTGCGCGGTATTCTCGGCGTCCTCACCGGCGGCCGCGTCGATGGACGACGACTGGTAGGCGTTGCCCGCGATCAGCGCTTGGGTCACCTCGACGAGCTCGACATCCAGCTCCGCCGCGATCTCCCTGGCGCGTGGCATCCGGCCCAGTCGCTGGGACAGCGTTTCGACGGTCGGACCGATACTCAGCTGGATCTCTTTGGTGCGGCGGGGCACCCGCACCGCCCAGGTGTTGTCCCGGAAGTGCCGCCTGACCTCGCCCATGATCGTGGGCACGGCGAAGGACAGGAACGACGATCCGCGCGTGACGTCGAAACGGTCCGCTGCCTGCACCAACCCCAGGCGGGCCACTTGCAGGAGGTCGTCGAAGTTCTCGCCGCGCCCGGCGAACTTGCGGGCGATGTGCTCGGCCAGCGGCAGGCATCGTTCGATCAGCTCCCGACGCATCGGCGCACGTCGTGGATCGCCGGGATCCAGCGCGGCGATCTTTTCGAACAGCGGCTCGATGTTGTCGTAGGTATCCCCGCGCGACCTCGGCTCACCCGCCATTCGGCGCACCTCGCACCCAGCTGAAGTCGATCACTGTCGGATATCCGCCGAGCACACTGTCGTAGGAGCCTTGCGCGGCGGCGATCGAATCGGTCAGCGTGCGTACGATGTGCCAGCCGAGCCCGGCGTGCCCGAGCACCGACTCGGTGACCGCCACCGAGGAGACGTGCACGAACATCTTCCCGTCGTCATAGGTGAACTCGCAGTCGATCGTCGAGCCCGGGGCGGCGTCGATGATGAGCGAGGTCGCCACCTCGTCGAGCGCGAGCCGGATGTCGGTGACCTCGTCCAAGGCGAAGTCCGCGATGAGGGCGACTGTCTCGGCGAGCGCGCGGAGCATGGTCAGCTGTTCCAGCCGGGCGGGCACCCGTACACCGACTGTCGTCGTGTCGGTCGAGGATCGGGAAGTCGACTCCCCCATTTGCCCATCACCACCTTGTCCTCACAGCCACTCCACTGGGGCCTGCATACCGCCGCCGAGTTCTCCTTCTCAGCCACCGGAACACCGCGTGCGCCACGGGGTGTGGAGCGGAATATCGCCGCGTTCCTCGTCCGGGACGTACCCGCAGGGGTCGGATCGAAACGCCGGTCAGTCGCTGTCGATGCGCTCGTGGGCGGTGAGCAGCAGATGATCGAATTCGGTGCGCAGCCCTACCGTGACGCCGGCCAGACCGGGCAGATCGGCGACCAGCCGCGCAGCCAGTTTGCGCAGTTTGACGTTGGTTTCCTGCGATCGCCAGCTCAGCACACGGAACGCCTGCTCGGGGCCGATACCGTAGATCAGCATGAGCGCGCCCTTCGCCTGCTCGATCACCGCTCGGGCGGCGTATAACTCGGGCAGGGCGTCGTCCAGCGCCTCCTGCCGGTGCTCCTCGAGGGTGTCGGTGACGTCGATGTAGTAGCCGGAGGTGCCCACCACGAGCCCCGAGTCGTCGATCATCCGGTCGGCGACCAGGACCACGTGGTGGACCGCGCCCGCGGTGTCGATGATGCGATGGCGACTGGAGAACGGTTCCGCGTCGGCGATCGACCGCGCCAAGGCGCTGGCCACCGCTTCGCGATCGTCCGGGTGCTTGTGCTTCAGCAACAACTCCGTGGTCGGCGTCACGGTCCCCACCGCGTAACCGTGCATCGACGCGACCTCGTCCGACCATTCCCACCGCTGGTCGGCGAACCAGAAACGGAAACTGCCGACACTTTGCGGCCTTCCGGTACCGATCACCTGGTCCAGCGCGAGGGCGTTCTCGGGCTGGACCGACCTGCTTTCACTCACCGCTGAAGTATCCGATGCCGACGCGCCCGGTGTGACCGGATCGGAAGCGGTCACACCGGCGAGCACGGGCCTCGGGGACAGTCTTCGGCTCAGGCGTCCAAAGCTGTGCGCATGGACTGGTAGCGGGGGAACAATGACCGCACGCCGGTCACCTCGAGTGCCCGCTCGACTCCCGGTCCGCCCACGACGATGCGCAGGTCCGGACGACCCAACCCCTCTCTGCGCAGCGCACCGAGCCGCACGGCCGCGCGCAGACTCAAGAACCTCGCCGCTCGCAGATCGATCACGACGGCATCGCACGGTGACTGCAACGCACGCTCGACCGTCTCGAAGAATTCGGCCGACACGGCGGCGTCCAACTCGCCTTCGACCCGGACCACCACGCATTCGCGACGGCGGTCCACCCGCTGTGCCCACAACCGGTTGTCCCGACGACGTCCCGGTCCCGAACCATTGAGATGCACGCCCTCGGCGTGGTCCCGTAGCAGAGAAATGGCAGACAAGTCGAACCTCCCGTGTAGGGGGTATCCAGTCCTCCGCGACGGCCGGAGAGGGCAGCGCGCGAATCGGTTGCCGTGCCGTCCCATCGACCGGCTGCGCCGAATGCGTCGAACCGGGGTCGGCTGTGATCTCAACCTCCCTACAGTGTGGCACGGCCGACCCCTTCCCGACAGCGTTCGGTAGGAGAACGTGACCCGCCGCCGGAGGGCCCGCAGCCGGGACAAACCGACCGTTCGGCCGGGAATGTGACCGCTGACGTGGGGTTTCATCGGGCCGACCGCGGGCATATACCGAACATATTCCCGAACGTCACGCGATGCCGGTCGTAGGGCAACCGCGCGTATCCGCGCGCCCGGATGCCGCCCGCGACGAGAACGGAGCACCCGGTGAAGATTGCCATGGTTTCCGAAGATGCCAGCCCGCTCGCCGAAGGCAGCCCCGCCGACGGGGGCGGCCGCGGCGCCTATGTAGCGGAGTTGTCGGCCGCCTATGCCCGCCGGGGCCACGACGTGACGGTTTATACCCGACGTATCAGTCCGCACGCCCCGCCCGAGTTGCTCGCCGACGGCGGTTATCGCGTGGTGCACGTCCCGGCTGGACCGCCCAACCCCTTGCCCAGCGACCGCACGCTGCCCTACCTCGGTGACTTCGGCACCGTTCTGCGACGGCACTGGGGTGCCGATCGGCCCGACATCGTGCACGCGCACTACTGGAAGTCCGGGCTCGCCGCCGAATTGGCCTCCCGCGCCCACGGCATCCCGGTGGTGCTGACCTTCCACGGGCTCGGCACCGTGCAGCGGCGCTGCGAAGGTCTCGCCGATCCGAGCCCACGCTCGCGGATCCGCTTCGAGCGGCTCATCGCGACGCGGGCGGCGCACGTGGTGGCGACCTGCTCCGACGAGGTCGCGGAGCTGGCCAGGATGGGCGTGCCGCGCTTCCGTACCTCGATCGTGCCGCACGGAGTCGACCTCACGAGGTTCACCCCGGAGGGCGCGGCCGCCGATCGGCACGCTACGCACCGGCTGCTCGCGGCCGGAGAGTTGGTGCGCCGCAGCGGATTCGACCCCGTGATCGGAGCGCTGGCGGAGCTGCCGGACACCGAGCTGGTGATCGTCGGCGGCCCCGCGGCCGACGACGAGGACGACGCCGAAGGCCGCAGGCTGCGCCGCATCGCATCGGATCACGGTGTGCGAGAACGGCTTCAGTTGACCGGACCGGTCACACGGCCGACCCTGCCCCGGCTGTACCGCTCCGCCGACGTCGTGCTCTGCACGCCCTGGTACGAGCCGTTCGGCCGGGTGGCGCTGGAGGCGATGGCCTGCGGGAAGCCGGTGGTCGCCACGGCCGTCGGCGGCCTGCTGGACACCGTGGTCGACGGCGTCACGGGACGATTCGTCGCTCCGCCCGAACCCGATGCCATCGTGCGGGCGGTGCGCCCACTGCTGGCGGACTCGACGTTGCGCGAAACGTGGGGCGCGGCAGCCTATCAGCGGGCGGCGAGCCGCAATTCCTGGGATCGGGTCGCGGTCGAGACGCTCAGCGCCTACCACCGCGGCGCCCCCGCTCACGCGGGCGAGGTCGTCTCCTGGGCCCGGTGAATCAGTAGTGCTCGGCGCGGACGTCCTCGGACGCGCTGCGCCAGCGCCACGGGGCGACGAGCCATGTCGACACGAACAACGCGACGGCGGCGATACCGGTCACCACCGCCGCTGCCGTGCCCGTCACATAGTCGACCACGAGAACCACCGCGCCGATCAACGCGAGACCCAGCAGTGCGACGCCGGCCATCGCGCACCGGTGCGCCGCCCAGACGACATTGCCCAGCCGGTGCCTGCGGAACAGGATCCGATGCCAGGACACCGGCGCGATCAGGAACACCGTCGCCCCCAGCACAGCAGCCAAAGTGGCGATGTACAGCGCTCGCAAGCCCGGCGCCAGCGTGCCGAACGACGCCTGGAACGGCAGCACCAGCAACGCCCCGAACAGGAATTGCACACCGGTCTGGACGACGCGCAACTCTTGGATCAGGCTCGACCAGTTCCGGTCCAGTCGTTCCAGCTCGGTCTCGCCGCGCGCACGGCGGGCCCAGTCGTCCTCCTCACCCTCGGGCACGCGCGGTCTCCCGGCGGTTGCGTTTCTTGATCGCCTCGACGAGTTCGTCCTTACTCATCCGCGAGCGCCCGGGGACCTCGAGTCGCCGGGCGACGTCCAGCAGGTGTTGTTTCGACGCGTTGGCATCGACGCCTTCGGCCGTCTCACCCCGCGCGTCCGGGCCGTGTTGCCTGGCGCGTTCGTCCGAGGGACCGCGGTGCGCCTTGGGCTCCCAGTGGTCGCCGACTTTCTCGTAGCTGTGCTTCAGCGCGGCATAGGCGACGCGGTGGGCGCGCTGTTCGTTCCCGTCGTACTGCTCCAGCGCGGCGTCGTGCGCCTCGGCGAAGGTGCGCTGCGCCTTCTCCTCCGACCGCTTCAGCGTGCTCGGCAACTCGGACTTCTTCACATCGCCGCGCGCTGTCGTCTTGGGCATGTGTCGCTCCTTCCCTGCTCGCGAGGTTGGTCCGAAGTGGTCCGAAAGCCCGGTGCCGGGCCGCGTCGGGCCCTCCGGATATCCGGACGCATACCCGGTGAAACGTCGATTAACCCGGTGTCCGCCGGGTACCACCGCTGCATGGCCGTTACCACCGATCAGCTGCTGCATGCGCTCACCCGTACGGTGAACGCGTTGGCGGCGACAGACATCCGATTCGCGGTGGCGGGCGGCTGCGCGGTCTACGCCCGTGGCGGCCCCACCTCCCAGCACGACGTGGACATCTTCGTCAAACCGGCGGACAGCGGGCGGGCGATCCAAACGCTGGCCCGTGCGGGCCTGCGGGTGTGCGACCCGCCGGAGAACTGGCTACGCAAGGTCTACGCCGACGACATCCTGGTGGACGTCATTCACCGCCCGAACGATCGCGAGGTGACCGACGAACTGCTCGACCGGGCCACCGAGATGCGGATCGGGCCCGCAAAGGCCCCGGTGATCAGCGGTACCGACCTGATGATCGACAAGATGCTCGTCTTCGACGCGCACCGCCTTGATCTCAGCCCGATCCTGCATATCGCGCGCGACCTGCGCGAACAGGTCGACTGGGAGGTGGTGCGCGAGCAGACCAAGGCCTCGCCCTACGCGCGAGCCTTCCTGGGCCTGCTGGACGATCTCGGCATCACCCGCACCGGAAAGGTGGAGTAGATGGAGCAGCCGCAATACTTGGTCGCACGATTGCGCCGGGCGCTGGCCGAGGATCCCCGCACCGCCGAACTCGGTGTGCAGGTGACCATTCGCGGCGACGTCGTGGTGCTGTGCGGCGAGGTGAGCAGCGAGAACTGCAAACAGCAGATGGAAACCGTGGTGCGCGAACAGCTTCCGCACGCTCGGATCCACAACGACGTCCATGTCACCCGTCCCACGGCGCCCGTCGAAACCGAGACGCTGGAGCCGGACGGATCCGAAAGGAGTTGAGCGGCATGCGGATAGCCGCGGTCGGTGACGTCCATCTCGGCGTGGATTCGCGCGGGCAATGGCGGGAGGCACTGGACGGACTGTCCGCGCGAGCGGATGTGCTCCTGCTGGCGGGCGACCTGACGCGCCACGGCGCCGTCGACGAAGGCCGGGTGGTCGCGGAGGAGTTCGCCGACCTGGGCGTGCCGGTCGTCGCCGTCCTGGGCAACCACGACTATCACAGCGACGCCGATCAGGAGATCAGCAGCGTGCTGGCCGACCACGGCATCACGGTGCTGGAAGGCACTTCGGTGACGTTGCACGTCGACGGGAGCACGCTCGGGATCGCGGGCACGAAAGGCTTCGGCGGCGGCTTCGCCGGCAAGTGCGCAAGCGTCTTCGGTGAACCCCTGATGCGTGAATTCGCCCGGCACACCGTGGACGTAGCCGCCGCACTCGGCGATGCGCTGGCGAATCTGCACACCGACGTCACCGTCGCGCTCACGCACTACTCCCCGATCAGCGACACCCTGCACGGCGAGCCGAGGGAGATCTATCCGTTCCTCGGCTCCTACCTGCTCGGCGAGGCGATCGATGAACACGGCGCCGACCTGGCGTTGCACGGTCACGCGCACGCGGGCACGGAGCGCGGCACCACTCCAGGCGGCATCCGGGTGCGCAATGTCGCCCAGCCGGTGATCCGAGCGGCGTACGCGGTCTACGACATGCACCCGGCCGCGGTCTGAGTAGGGCCGGACTCAGAAGTCGGTCGAGATCGCCTCCACGGTGCTGCCCGCTTGGGTGTTCTCGACGGTGGTGGCCACGTCGGCCTGCGCGATGATTCCGACCAGCTTGCCTTTCTCCAGTACCGGCACGCGGCGCACCTGATGCTGCGACATCACCGACATCACCTTGCGCACGTCGTCGTCGGCTTCGACGGTGACCAATTCCCCGCCCCCGAGTTCGCCCGCGTCGACGCCGAGCGGGTCCTTACGCTGGGCGATCACCTTCACGACGATGTCGCGATCGGTGAGCATTCCTTTCAGCTTGTCGTCCTCACCGCAGATGGGTAAGGCGCCGACGTTCAACTCCGCCATGCGCTGCGCGGCCGCTACCACTGTGTCGCTGGAGCGGACACACTCCACGTTCGGGGTCATGATGTCCCGTGCTGTTGTCATCGGGGTCCTCCTGGGACTGCTCGCGGGTACGAGCGGCCCGGAACAGGGTCGCTCGCTCACGTCCTACCCCCGTTTCGGATCCCTTAACGCGGGCATCCGACCGGTATGGCCGCCCAGGACGGCCCGCTCGCAACGCCGCGGGCCGGGGGTTGCCCGCGCACCGAAATCGTTGCCGCTCAGCAGAAAGGACATCCGATGCTGCCAGCACCGAACGAGCCGACCGCGGGATCCGGCGGCGGAGACGCGCCCCGGACCCACGCGTTTCCGGACGACACCCGCACCATTCGGACACACGCCGGAGAATCCATCGAGGACGCCCGGAACTGGCCGGGCATCATCCTGGTCGCGGTGGGCATCGTGGCCATGGCCCTGACGCTCACCGCCGCCGGGTACGGATTCGCGGGGTGGGCGGTGGTGGCGGGGGTCGTCAGCGGCGTCTGCATCATCGCCGGCGTCTTGGTGATCGTCGCCGAGCACCGCCGGATCAAGGCGCGAGAAGGCATGCGGCTGCGGGACGCCGCCGGTCACTGATCCTCGCCCGATCGCGTGCCGCCCGCGGGGATGCGGCTTCGAACAACAGGAGAAGGAATGATCTACCAGCCCAATCGGCCCTTGGGCCGCTTCGCCCTGCTCATCGGCGCTATGGCGGCGGGATCGGCGCTCACGGCATGTTCGGTCGACGGCGGCGATCCGGCCGCGGATACGCCCCAACCCGCGACCGTCTCGATCACCATGCCGGGGCCGAGCAGCCCCCAGGTGCCGAACACTGACCAGATCACGGCGGAAGCGGCGAAGCAGCTGTGCGACATGATGGGCGCGGACGTCGACACCTGGCGTGGCCAGAGCGCCACGGTGGCCAAAGTGACGTTCAACGGCACCGTGCACAACTGGGCGGCCCGTAACGGCGGGCTCAACGACGTCGTCGTCACTCACCGCGACACGGTCGACGCCGTCACTACCCAGACCTGCCCCGACGTGCGCGAACAGGCGGTGCAGGCGCTCGGCGTACCGGACCTGGCCTCGGCGCTGGCGGGGTTCGGGCGATGAGCGCCGCGCGCCGGATGGGCATCGCAGTCCTGGCCGCGCTGGCGGTGTGCGCGGCGGGGTGCGGCGACGAGCCGGAGAAGATCGTGAACAAGGGCGGTGACACACCGTGCAACGAATACGTCGCCCAGGATCCCGACAAGCAGCGCGTCACCACCGAGAAGTTCCTCGAAGAGGAGCGCGAGGGGCACGAGACGCCCGACGCCAGAACCGTCGACGCGGCGATCACGGCGATCAAGTTGATGTGCGCGGCGCAGGCCAATCCGGACACCCCGATCCGCAAGGCCGACCTCACCGGCGTCTTCGTGCCGAAATGACCGTCTTGCTCGCGTTGCGCGCGCACGGGTTGCGGGAGCTGCTGACCGCGGTTCCCGCCCTGCGCGCCTTGCACGACGCCCGCCCGCGACACCGGCTCGTACTGGCCGCGCCGGGATGGCTGCGCCCGGTGGTGGAACTGGCCGCGTGCGTCGACGAACTCCACGCGACGCCGATGGCGGCCGGATTGCGCTGGAACGCCGCGGCGCCGACCTTCGCGGTCAATCTGCACGACTCCGGGGCCGAGAGCATACGCGCGCTGCTCGCGACCGATCCGGAACGGATGATCACCCACCGCCACAAGGACTTTCCGCAGGTGCCGGGCCCGCTGTACGAGCCAGGCGTGCCCGATGCCGTGCGGTGGTGCCGGCTACTGGATTGGGCGGGCATCCCGGCCGATTCGGCCCGACTGGACATCACACCGCCGCCGGAATGCACCGGAGAGCGGCGCTCCATCGTCGTCTATCCGGGTGGAGCCCCGGCGCGTCGCTGGCCCGCCGACCGTTTCGCGACGGTGGCCGCGGGCCTGCGCGAGTGGGGATGTCCGATACGTATCGTCGGCAGTGCCGCGGACCGTCCGCTCGCGCTCAGCGTCGCGGCACAGGCGGGCTTGCCCGAAAACGACGTCCTGGCAGGCGAACTCACGTTGCGCCAACTCGCCGCGACGGTGGCCGACGCGTCCCTCGTGCTCAGCGGCGACACCGGCGTCGGGCATCTGGCCACGGCGTTCGGCACACCGTCGGTGCTGATCTTCGGTCCCGACTCGCCCGCGGTCTGGGGGCCGCCACCGGAACGGGTGGCGCATGTCGCCTTGTGGGCCGGGCAGCCCGGCGACCCGCGGGCGGACACACCCGCGCCCGGATTGGCGATGATCAGCGCCGCCGAGGTGCTCGCCGCCGCCGATCGGCAACTCAGCGGCCACGTGCGAGTATGAGAAGGAATCCGCACGGGCGTTTCGCCCCGTCGAGACCGGCTATCTCGGGCATATGACGTCCCTATGGTTGCACGGCGCGCAGGTGCCGGCGCGGTTGCGGTTGACGCCGGGATCGCGCTTCGACACGGTGGTGATCGGCGGCGGGCTCACCGGACTGGTGACCGCCCTGCTGCTGGTCGAGAACGGCGTGGAAGTGGCCGTGGTCGAAGGAAGGCGCGTCGGTGCGGGCACCACCGGGGCCACCACGGGGAAGGTCAGTCTGCTGCAGGGGACGCGTGCGCAGCAGATCGCCCGGCACCATTCCGACGACGTCCTGCGCGACTATGTGGCGGCCAATCGCGGAGGGCAGGAATGGCTCTTGGATTACTGTGCCGCGCACGGCGTGACCGTCGAGCGGGCAGCAGCCTTGACCTACGCGCAGAACGGCGACGAAATGTCGGCGGTGCGAGCGGAATACGCCGCGACGCAGAAGGCCGGCCTGCCCACCGAGCTGTTGCGCGAGCTGGACGTCGACTTTCCCGCGCGCGGCGCGGTGCGCTTGGCCGATCAGGCCCAACTCGATCCGATGGCCCTGCTGGCCGCGCTCGCGGCCGACGTGGAGTCACACGGCGCGCCGATCTACGAATCCACCCTCGTGCGCGGCGTACATCACGGTGGCGGAGGTGATCTCGTCGTCTCCACCGAACACGGCGACCTCGGCGCGGGCCGGGTGGTGCTGGCCACCGGGACGCCCATCCTCGATCGTGGCGGATTCTTCGCCCGCCTCACCCCGCAACGCTCCTATCTGACGGCCTTCCGCCTGGACCGGCCGGCTCCGCGCGATATGTACATCAGCGCGGGCAGCCCGACTCGCTCCCTGCGCCGCGCGCAGGGACCGGACGGCGAACTTCTGCTGGTCGGCGGCAACGGTCATGTCGTCGGCCGCGGCGGATCGACCCGGGAGAAAGTGGAGGATCTGGTGAACTTGGCGCACACCTGGTTCCCGGGCGCCGAGTTGACGCACCGCTGGTCGGCTCAGGACTACTCCCCCATCGGAGAGCTTCCCTATGTGGGTCCGTTGCTGCCGGGGCAGAACGACATTCAGCTGGCCACCGGCTACGCCAAGTGGGGTTTGACCAACGGGGTCGCCGCGGCGATCGCGCTGGCCGGACGGTTCACCGGGGCGTCACCTCGATGGGCGGGCGCGCTGGCGAGCTGGCGTCCGGACGAGCTCAAGGCACTGCCCGCGGCGACGAAGATCAACGGCGCCGTGGCGCAGAAACTCTCCGCGGGCTGGCTGCGGGTCGCGACCCACCACGACGGCGACGCTCCGGCCGAAGACTGCGGCATGGTCCTGCGCGAGGGCCTGCGCCCGACCGCGGTGTGCACGGTGGACGGCGTCACCAACCGGGTGTCGGCGGTGTGCCCGCATCTCTACGGCATCGTCAACTGGAACGACGCCGAACGCACGTGGGACTGTCCGCTGCACGGCTCGCGTTTCGCCGCGGACGGCACGCTGCTCGAGGGCCCGGCCACCAGCTCGCTCACTCCCCTGCACGAGCCGCGCGACGCCCGGTGAACGGGCGACGGGCTGCTCAGTCCGTCAGCGGCCTGGCATCGGCGAGGATTCGATCGACCGTCTGCTCGACCGTGAGATCCGACGTGTCCAGCCAGAGCCCGATCCGGGGAGTGGTCTCGCGCAACACCCTGTCCAGCCCCGCGACGGTGAATTCGTCGTAGGCGTCTTTTCCGCGTCCGGCCTCGCGCGCCAGGACCACTTCGGTGCGCGGCGCGAGCACGACGACATACAGCGGTCGCGTGACGATCAGATCCGCCGTCCAGGGCAGGAATTCACCGAGGAAGACATCCTGCAGCACAGCCGTGAACCCGGCATCGGCATAGGCGTCGGCCGTCGCCGCGGCCAGGCTGTGCCGTAGCCGCAACTGGGCCAGCGCCTCGGGCGAGGGGTCCGCGGTCATCTCGGCGCGCCCCTTCACCACGAACCGGCGGAAGGCGTCCCCGCGCACGTGCGCCGAGAGCGGCAGCCGCTCGGCCAGCGCCTGGGCGACGGTGGATTTGCCCGCGGCCTGGATGCCGGTGATCAGATAGACAGCCGATGCCATGACGACGATCATGGCGCGCCCCGCCACGACCGGCTACGGCGACCCCGCCGCGCTCAGTTCGCCCGAGCCCCTGCCTTCTGCTCGACATAGCGGTTCATCGCCCAATTCAATCCGCGCATCGCGGCGTTGTACGCGGGCGGGAAATACCGCTGCGCCCAGAAGCCCACGCGAATGTCGGGCGAGGTGAACACGAGGTAGCGGTTGCGTTCGACACCACGCACGATCGAGCGCGCCGCCGCCTCCGGGGTGACCGCGTGCCGCATGAACAGCGCCATGCCCCGCTGCACCGCTTCGGCCGTGCGATCGACGCCCGCGATGTCGACGCTGTCGACCATCGGCGTGGCCATGGCGCCCGGACACACCAAGCTCACGCCGATGCGGTGGCGTGCCAAGTCGAAGCGCAGCACCTCCGACACGCCGCGCAGGCCGAACTTGCCCGCGCTGTACGGCGCGTGCCACGGCAGGCCGAACAGGCCGGCCGCCGAGGACACATTCACCACGTGACCGCCGCGTCCGGCCGCGATCATCGGCGGGACGAACGCTTCGATCACGTGGATCGGGCCCATGAGGTCGATGTCGACCGTGCGCCGCCACTGGTCGTGCGTCAGCCGATCCACGGTCCCCCACGTCGCGATGCCGGCCACGTTCATGACGATGTCGACGCTGCCGACCACGTCGTGCACCTGGGCCGCCAGCGCGACGACCTGGTCGTAATCACTGACATCGGCCGCCTCGGCGACGTGGACGGTCGCGCCCGCGGCGCGCGCGTCGGCCGCGGTCCGCGCCAGGCCGTCAGCGGCGATATCGGTCAGCACGAGCGAAGCGCCTTCGGTTGCCGCCGCGAGCGCCGTACTGCGACCGAGACCGCTGGCCGCGCCGGTGATCAGACAGGTTTTGCCGGCGAACTTCGTCATAGTCGATGACCATACGCAACCATGAACATCACTGTCTATGGAACAGGCGGACGGCTCTGCCACGGAACCGGCGCGAGCGCGACCGTGATGTTGTCGCCGCCACCGCAACGCAATGCGTACTCCGCGAGCGCGCGGGCCGCCTCCGCGGGCGCCTTCGCTGCCACCTGGTCGGCCAGCGTGGCGGGCGCGGGCGAGTAGTTCCACAGCCCGTCGGAGCACAGCAGCAGCACACCGGGCCCCGAGACGCGCACCGTCCGAACGCAATTGTCCGCCCACGGCTTCGGCGGACTGTCCGCGCCGAGCCAGCGGATCAGTGTGTGCGCCCGGGGATCGGCCATCGCCGCGCGCTCGTCCATCGCACCCGCGTCGACCAGTGCCTGCGCCCACGAGTCGTCGACGGTCAAGCGCTGGGCCTGCTCGTCGCGCTGCGGCGTCGGCAGCCAATAGGCGCGGCTGTCACCGACATTCGCCACGGTGATCTCGGTTTCCGCGCCGTGGTGGGCGACGATGGCGGACACATACGTGCACGAGGGCGCGGGACCATCGGGAACGTCCACGTCGCGGACCGCCTGCACCGCGGCCGCCAACCCGGCCATGATCGCCTCCGTCGCGGGCTGTCCGGCCGCGAGCGCGGCGGCGGTCGCGCCGACACCGGCCCGGACCGCCGCACCGGAGGCCACCTGCGGCCGGGACGAAGTCGACACGCCGTCACTGACCGCGATCACGACCGACGCGTCCGTTTCCGGCACTACGCCTTCCAGCACCCCGGCCGCGACGGCGTCCTCGTTGCGCGCATGGACGATGCCGCGATCGGTGAGCACCGCCACCGCGCCCAGATCGGTGTCGAAGCGATCCGCCACCGGCCGCGACCGGCCGCACCGCGCACAGCGCCCGTCGGCGTAGAAGTGGTCGCCTCCGCAATCGGCGCACGACGTCGCGTCGGGACCGGGCAGCGCTATGTATCGATAACCGAGTTCCCGACCGCACGACCCGCACCGCAGGCCGTCGAGTCCGACAGCCGAGCATCCGGCGCAGCGTAGGTCGGCACCTTCATCGGTCATCGGACGGCTCCCCGGCCGACAGTGCCGTGGCCCGCGGGCGCGCCATGCTCCGGAAGTCGTTGGCCCAACCGTAACCACAGTGGCGTATTGCTGGTGCGAACTTCCACACCCTCCTCCTTCATCTCCCCGGCAGGCCGACTCCGATCGCGATAGTACGGGAGTGTTCCTGGTCTCGATCCCGGTGCCGGATCTCCCTGCCCGCTGCCCGGCAGCACGATAGCCGACGGTCTGCCCGCACCCGCGAGAGATGGCACCCCGGATGATCCGCACGGGGGCAGCCGCTCGTCGCTCAGACCAGCTCGGGCGACCGATGCGGGCGCCGCCCCCGCGTGCGAAACGTCTGCGGAGGACAGCCCTGCCAACGGCGGAAGGCCCGGATGAAGGACGCCGCCTCCGCGTAGCCCAGCCGCGCGGCGACCTGTTCGGTGGTCATATCGGTGTGCGCGAGCAGCACCTCCGACATGGTCTGGCGTACCTCGTCCAGCAGCGCCCGGAACGAGGTGCCCTCCTCGTTCAGCCGCCGCGACAGGGTGCGCGAGCTCATGAACAGCCCGAGAGCGACCGTCGCCTGATCGGGGATCTCACCCGGAGTGCGAACGAGGCGGTCGCGCACCGACGCCGCGACGCCGGTGCGTGACCGGCGCCGGTCCAGCAGGTCGCGGCACAGTTGTCCGCAGTTGTCCCGCGCGACGGCGTTCGCCGGTGGCAGCGGCCGGTCCAGCACACTGCGCTCGAAGACCACCGCGCTCGTCGGCGCACCGAAAACCGGCGCCACACCGAAGACGTCGCGGTACCGCTTGATGTCGCGCGGACCGGCGTGCCGGAAACCGACCCGCCGCACCGGGACGCCGACGGCGAACAATTCGCGATCGAAGGCGGGCAATCCGGCCAGGGCCGCTTCGGCGAAGAACGCCCGCATCTCGGGTGGGATGTCGGCGTCGTCGAACACCAGCCGCGCTTCGCCGTCGGCTTCCTCGATAGCCAGTCGCCCGAACGGCACTGTGCGACCGATGTAGCGCGACCCCACCTCGATCAGCTCACGCAGCGTCCGGCTGCCCAGCAGCGCGAGACCCCACGGCCAGCGCGACCGCAGATCGTGCCGGACCGCCGCCGCGAGACCGAGTCCCGGCTCGTCGCCGAACCGGCCGAGCACCGTCCGCACCACCAGCACTTCGTCCTGCGCGGTGATCTCGGCGGAGGGGTCGCCCAGTTCGGCGGGCGTCAGCGTGGTACCGGCCAGGCACGCGGCGGGCGCCATGCCCCGCTCTCCGGCGATGCGTACGAGCGCACGCACGCCTGCGGCGCTGCGGAGGGTATCCGGATCGACCATGACTCGCGTCCTCGATGAAGCGGTACTGCGCGGTATCGGCGCAATGTATCAATCGGGTGTCGTGCGCATCGGCGGTTCGCCGAAATGGCGTCACGGCGGCCGCTGGCAGCCAGCTGTTTTCGTCGCCGGACCGGGAGCCGTGTCCGGTGTCGCGTGAGTTCGGCGCCATCGATCCCGCACAGTGATACCGATGGAACGCGCGAAGGCGGGCGCGAGATCCATCAGCTGCGGACTGCTGATCGTCGCCCCGCGCAGGCTGTCGAGCCCGTCGGCGACATCGAGTGCCGTCGCGCCGCGCAGGTCCACTTTCACCACGCGAGCGTTGCGCAGCGAGAGCCGGACGAGCGCCGAGCC
Source organism: Nocardia sp. NPDC004260 (assembly GCF_053603155.1). Lineage (NCBI taxonomy): Bacteria > Bacillati > Actinomycetota > Actinomycetes > Mycobacteriales > Nocardiaceae > Nocardia > Nocardia sp. NPDC004260. The sequence goes on from NZ_JBSGEZ010000033.1 coordinate 39,762, forward strand.
GGGCACCGTGATCTCGGTCAGCGCGGCCTCGGCGAAGTCACAATCGCGCAGTACGCAGTCGGTGAAGATCACCTCGCGCAACTGGGCCCGGCGAAAGTTCACCGAGTCGAACTTGCAACCTTCGAACCGCACCCGCCGCAGGTTCGCCCCCGCGAAGTCGACACCGGACATCGCGCCCGCCACCACCTCACTGTCCAGCCACGCCGTGTCGGCCAATTCGGTGCCGACCCAGCGGACGTGGCGCAGCCACACATCGGTGAACCGGCTGTAGCGCAGCGTGCCGCGGGTGAAGGTGTTCGAGCTGAACGCCGACTCGTTGAAGCGCGCGTGCGACACATCGATGTCGTCCAGCGCACCGCCGTCGACCCGGACGCAGTCGTAGTCGCCCTCCGCTTCGAGGTCCCCGTCCAAGGCGGTGAGATACCGCGCGTAGGGCAGGTCTTCGAGTTCGCGCGCCATGCACTCCTCCAGTTCGTCACGAAGATCGGTCGGCGACGAGTATTCCGGTGCGCAACGACAAGTTCGGCCGCCGATCGAGATCAGTCGCCGCTCGACTCCAGCCGGGCGGCCCGCGACAGCAGGTAGCGCTGCTGCGGAATGCTCGTCGTCCGCTCCGCGGCGGCCAGATAGGCCCCGCGGGCGCCGGCGATGTCGCCGAGCATCTCCAGCAGGTGTCCGCGCACGGCGGGCAACCGGTGGTCGCCGGCGAGACGCTCGCCGAGATCATCGGCCAGCTTCAGCCCCGCCGCGGGGCCCACCGCCATCGCCACCGCGACCGCGTGGTTCAGTGCGACCATCGGATTGTCGGCCGCCGCCAGCAGGCGTTCGTAGAGCAGGGCGATCTGCGGCCAGTCCGTCGCGGCGTAATTGGGCGCCTCGTCGTGTAGTGCGGCGATCGCGGCTTGCAACTGATAGGGCCCCGGAATGCCCCGTGGCAGTGCGGCAGTGACCAGTGCGATTCCCTCGGCGATCGCGCCCGCGTCCCATCGGCTCCGGTCCTGTTCCTCCATCGGAATCAGCTCGCCGCCGGGGCCGGTGCGTGCGGCACGACGGGCGTCGGTGAGCAGCATCAGCGCCAGCAGTCCCGCTACTTCGTCGTCCTCGGGAAGCAGGCGGTGCACGAGGCGGGTGAGCCGGATCGCCTCGGCCGACAACTCGACCCGGTGCAGGTGGGGGCCGGAGGTGGCGGCGTAGCCCTCGGTGAAGGCCAGATACAGCACGTGTAGCACGGCGGCCAGCCGGTCGGCGCGGTCGGCCGCGGACGGCGGGGCGAACGGCACGCCGCTGCGTGCGATGGTGCGCTTCGCCCGGCCGACGCGTTTCGCCATGGTCGGTTCCGGAACCAGGAAGCACCGGGCGATCTCCGCGGTGGTGAGGCCGCCGACCGCGCGCAGCGTGAGCGCGACCTGGGAGGACGGCGACAGCGCGGGGTGACAGCACAGGAACAGCAGGACCAGGGTGTCGTCGGCGTCGCTGGGCTGCCGGTCGGCGGGCGGCGTCAGCCAGTCCTCCGGCAGCGCCCAGCGGGCCACGGTCTGTTCGCGTTGCCTGCGGGCCTGCTCGGCCCGCAGCAGATCGGTGAGCCTGCGCGACGCGACGGTGATCAGCCAGGCCAGCGGTTTGGCGGGGACACCGTCGGCGGGCCACTGCGTCGCCGCGGCGAGCAACGCCTCCTGCACCGCGTCCTCCGCGGTGTCGAAGTGCCCGTACTTGCGCACGAGCGCGGCGAGGACCCGCGGCGCCAACGGGCGCAGCAGGTCCGTCGCCACCGGATCGGGCATGGTCAGCCGAATTCGGGAGCGGCTTCGGCGATCGGGCGCACATCGGCGTAGACCGATTGGAGCACGTGCGCGGGAGCTGGGCACTTGTTGAGTTCGGACGCGATCTCGGTGGCGCGGTCGAAGCTCTCGCATTCCACGATCCAGAATCCCGCGAGCACTTCCTGGGTCTCGGCGTAGGGGCCGTCGGTGACGAACGGCTTTCCGTCCCTGATGCCCAGCCGCCTGGTGTGTACCGGCTCCGCAAGTCCCCGGGTCTCCACGAGTTCGCCCGATTCCTCGAGCTTCTTGTTGAACTCGGTCATGAACTGGGTCAGTGCCGCGAACTCCTCGGCCGTCCACGCGGGCTTGCCCGTGTCCTTGCCGACCATGCCGTCGTAGTCCCGCTGAGAGGCGTAGCTCAGGATCATGTATTTCATGGCGATTCCTCTGGGTCGTCGGCGCCCCGGTGGCGCCGCTCGTCTGGAACGTCGGAGCCGCTGACCATTCTCGGACATCGCGGTGGGAAAAACTTCTCGATGGTGGTCACCAGGCCGGATGCCCTGCTCGGCCGCGTCGTGACATGCTGTCCCGCATGATCATCGAGGGGACGGCCGCCGCCGGCTACGAGGCCGTGCGGGAGGCGTTCGCGGCCAATTTCACCGAGCAGGGCGACATCGGCGCCGCGGTCTGCGTGTACCTGGGCGGGCGGCCGGTGGTCGATCTGTGGGGCGGAACGGCCGATCCCGATACCGGGCGGCCGTGGCAGCGCGACACCTTGCAGCTGGTCTATTCGGCGACGAAAGGCGTCGTCGCCACCATCGCGCACCTGCTCGCGCAACGGGGCGATCTCGATCTCGACGCTCCGGTGGCGCGCTACTGGCCGGAATTCGCGGCGGCGGGTAAGGCCGACATCCCGGTGCGCTGGCTGCTGACGCACCAAGCGGGCCTTGCGGCGCTGGACAAGCCCGTCGAACTGGGTGACGCATTGGCCTGGACGCCGATGGTGGACGCGCTGGCCGCGCAAGCGCCGAATTGGCCCCCCGGCACCGCGTTCGGGTATCACGGGCGCACCTACGGCTGGCTGGTCGGCGAAGTGATCCGCCGCGTGTCCGGTCGCACGCCCGGCCGGTTTCTCGCCGAGGAGATCGCTGGTCCGCTCGATATCGACTTCTTCATCGGCCTGCCACCGTCCGAGCAGAGCCGGGTCAGCCGCTTGGTATTCGCGCCCGCGCCCGACTTGACCGCGGTGCCAGAGGACACCGTTCCCGAGTCGCTGCGTCCGCTGCTCGCGGCGATGCGTGATCCGCAGGCCCTGGTCAATCGAGCCTTCCAGATCACCGATCCGGCGGACATCGACTTCAATTCACCGGCCGTCCAAGCCGCGGAACTGCCCGCGACCAACGGCATCGGCACCGCCCGCGGCCTGGCGCGTCTGTACGCGGCGCTCGTCGGCGAGGTCGAGGGCACGCGCCTGCTCACCGTCGACACTCTCGCCGCTGCCTGCCGGGAACAGGTCGCGGGCACCGATCATGTGCTGATGCTGCCCGGCCGTTATGCCTCGGGGTACATGCTGCCCACCGCGGAACTGCCACTGGGCGGAGCCGCCTCGTTCGGCCATCCGGGCCGCGGCGGCAGTCTCGCGTTCGCCGATCCCGAACGTCGTCTCGCCTTCGCCTACGTCACCAACCACATCGTCGAAGGCGCGCTCGATCTGCGCGCCCGCAACCTGGTCGACGCGCTGAACGGCGTGCACGCGAGCGTTCGCTGAGCGTTCGCTCCGCCCCGACGCGCGCAGGCTCACCCGACCACCGGGTGTGGCGGTTCAGCGCACGGTCACGTGCACGTCGACGAGTCCGGCGAGCCGGTCGGCGATCCGCGTGGTCGTCGCGTCGTCACCGCCGAGTGCCACGCGCATCCGCGCCGTGCCGGTCGCTGGATCGGTGGTCACGGTCAACTCGTGCACCCTGCCGCCGAATCGGCGTGTCACCAGCGCCAGCCGTACCAAGGTGCCGGACGCGTCATCGACGAGCAGGTCGAGAATCGCGCACGCTGACGCCGGGCGATCAAGGAAGAAGCCGCGCCCGGAACGACACATCGGCTGGTTCCGGCAGGTCTCTCTGCCGTGGATGTGTCGCGGGCGTTGCCCGGCTCGCCGGTCCTCGATCCCGTGGTGAGGACGGACCGTCCTGGCACGGCGCCTGATGGGGCGCGCGTGCGGATCATGATCTCAACCCGGAGCGCGTGGCGGGTGGCGCCGGATCCCTGGCTGCCGTACCGGTCAGCGCAGAGTACGGATCCAGCGGCGGGTATCGGCCGGATCGATGACGTCGTCGACTTCCAGAACGGTGGCGGCGGTGAGAGCCTTGCCGTTGGCGTAGGCGAGCTGGACCAGGTTGTCGAACGCCTGCTGCCGCTCGCCCGGATCCTCGATGGCGGCCAGCTCCTTCGCGAACCCGAGGCGGACCGCTCCCTCCAGGCCCATGCCGCCGATCTCGCCGGTCGGCCAGGCGATGACGAACCGCGGAGCGCGGAACGAGCCCGCCGCCATGGCCTGAGCGCCCAGACCGTAGCCCTTGCGCACGATGACGGTGCCCAGCGGCACCGACAGCGCGGCGGAGTCGATGAACAGGCGGCTGAACTTCGTCACCGTGGCGTCCTTCTCCGCGTCGGGGCCCACCATGAAGCCCGGTGTGTCGCAGAAGGAGACGATCGGCAAGCCGTGCTCGTCACACAGACGTAGGAACATGCTGAGCTTGTCGGCGGCCGGAGCATCGATCGCCCCGCCGTGATGGTGGCAGTCGTTGGCGATCAAACCGAACGGCCGTCCTTCGACCCGGATCAGTGCGGTAATGATCCCGGCCGCCCAGTCGCGGCGCAGCTCCAGCACCGACCCGACATCCGCGACGGCCTCGATCGCGGCACGAATATCGAACGCACGCAGGCGATTCTCCGGAACCACGTGCCGCGCCAGCCGCGGGTCCGGCGGGGTCCATTCCTCGATGTCGCCTTGGAAGTAGGCGAGATAGCGCCGCGCGGTGGCGACCGCCCCCGCCTCGTCCGCGGCCACGATGTGCACGACGCCGTTGCGACGCTGCACCTCGACGGGGCCGATGTCCTCCGGCGCGTAGACGCCCAGGCCGCCGCCCTCGATCATGGCGGGGCCGCCCATGCCGATATTCGCGTCGGGAGTGGCGATCACGACATCGCACATGCCGAGCAGCGCCGCGTTGCCCGCGAAGCAGCGTCCGGACACGATGCCGATCAGCGGAACCCTGCCCGAGAGTGCGCCCATCGCGCGGAAGGTGGTGACGTCCAGACCGGAGATGCCGGGATAGTCGGTGTCGCCCGGTCTGCCGCCGCCGCCCTCGGTGAAGAAGATCACCGGAAGCCGTTGTTCGCGTGCGAGTTCCAGCATGCGGTCGGTCTTGACGTGGTTGCGCATCCCTTGGGTGCCCGCCAGCACCGTGTAGTCGTAGGACAGCACCACCGCGCGCGAGCGGCCGGGACCGAATCGCTCGGCGCCGACGGTGGCCACGCCCGCGATCAGGCCGTCCGCGGGCGTGTTCGCGATCAGGTCCTCCGGACTGCGGCGCAGGCGCTGGGCGGCCACCGCGAGCGCGCCGTACTCGACGAAGCTGTCCGCGTCGACGAGGTCGGTGATGTTCTCCCTGGCGGTGCGCCGCCCGAGCCGATGGCGTTTGGCGACCGCCTCCGGCCGTGCTTCGTCGAGCACTCCCCGTCGGCGGGCGTGGACTTCGGCGAGGTCGGCGCGCACCGAGTCCAGGTCGACCGCGGTGTGATCCGCGACCGCGCCCTCGTGCTCGGCGGGGACGAAGGTCAGCAGCGGCGCGTGCGAATCGACGACCGCGCCGACCGCTGCCACGTGGCGGCACACGCGCAGGTCCTGCTCGGCGCGCACCACGTGCTGCATCTTCATCGCTTCCAGCACCGCGACCTCACCGCCCGCCGCGACCACGACGCCGGGCTCGGTGAGCGCGACCACCGTGCCACCCATGGGCGACCGCACCGCCTCCTCGTCGTCGTCCAGGGTCACTTCGGCGGCCGCGATCTCTTCCCGGTCGGGCGCGGCGGGCACAACGACAGCGAAATCATCTGCCCGCCGGACCAATTCGCCGACGTTCCGCTCGAACCACGTGGTCGGCACGACGCGGCCCTCCGACAGATCCGTCAAGATCGCGCGCAGCACGGCGATATTGGTGTCCACCCCGGTCACGACGGTCTCGGCCAGCGCGTCGGCGCACCGGCGCAGCGCGGCCGGGTAGGACGGTCCGCAGGCGATGACCTTGGCCAGTAACGAGTCGAAGCGCGCGTCCTGCCGCATACCGGTGAACGCGGCGGTGTCGACCCGTACGCCGACTCCGGTCGGTGGCGCGAACCGCGTCAGCGTGCCGGTGCCGGGCAGCACGTCGCCGCCCGCGGTGACGGTTTCGGCGTTCAGGCGCGCCTGCACCGCGTAACCGCTCGCGGAACCGGGGTCGGGGAGCGCGAGATCGGCCAGCGTGGCGCCGCGGGCGAGATCGCATTGCACCGCCACCAGATCAATTCCCAGAACCGCTTCGGTGACGGTGTGCTCGACCTGCAGCCGCGGGTTGACCTCGAGAAACCACGCCTCGCCGCCGCGCGCCAGGAATTCGACGGTGAGGACACCGCGGCAGCCGACGGATTCGGCGAGCCGGACCGCCCAGCGATGCAACCGCTCGCGCAACCCGGCCGGCAATTCGGGTGCGGGCGCGACCTCGAGCAGTTTCTGCTGCCTGCGCTGCACGCTGCAATCGCGGTCGCCGATCGCCGCCGCCACGGCTCCGTCGGTGACGATCTGGACCTCGATGTGCCGAGCGCCGGTGATCAGCGCCTCCGCGTAGACCGCGTCGTCACCGAATCCGGCCAGCGCCTCCGCGCGGCAGCGTTCGAACACCTCCGGGAGGCGGGCCGCGTCGCGCACCGCACGCATACCGCGCCCGCCACCGCCCGCCGCGGCCTTCACCATCACCCCGTCGGGATGCGCGGTGAGCAGTGCCCGCACCTCGGCGATGTCCGCGCCGCGGGGGCTCGCCGGGATCACCGGGACACCCGCGCGCTCGGCCGCCGCGCGTGCCGCGGTCTTGTCGCCGAAGATGTCGAGCGCTTCGGGCGACGGACCGACGAACACGAGTTCGGCCGCCGCACACGCCTTCGCGAATTCGGCGCTCTCGCTGAGGAATCCGTAGCCGGGGTGCACCAACGCGCCGGGCCCCGCCTTTCTCGCCGCCGTGACGACGGCCGTGACATCGATGTAGGCGGAGGCTCCCACGCCGGGCAATGGCACGGCATCGTCGGCCAGCCGGACGTGCAGCGCGTCTCGTTCCTCGGCGGTGTGCACCGCGAGGGTTCGCCAACCCCGTTCCCGGGCGGTGCGCAACACGCGGACCGCTACTTCTCCCCTGTTCGCCACGAAGACCTGCATGCCGCTCAGTCTCGTTGACATTGACGTCAACGTCAACATGGGTCATCATATCGGCGTGACCCAGTCCACCTGGTCGGTGCGCGCCGCGCGGGAGCGCTCGCACACCTCCCGGCACCGCGATCTGCTCGACGCCGCGACCCGCGTGTTCGCCGAGCGCGGCTACGACAACACCACCGTCGCCGCCATCACCGCCGAGGCCGGCGTCTCCCGTGCGACGATGTACGTGTACTTCGCCTCCAAGGAGGAGATCTTCCTCGCACTGGCCGAGCGGGTGCGCGACGACTTCCTCGCCGCGCAGGAGCCGGGCATCGAGGATGACGATCCGCGAATTATGTTGCGCGCCACCATCGAATCCTTCGCCACCGCGGTCACCGCAGCGGGACCTCTGCTGCGCCTGATCGACGAGCGCGGGTCCGTGGATCCCAAAGTGGCGGCGCTGTCCGAGGAGATCACCGAACGGCCGATCCGCCGCTTCACCCGGTATCTCCAGCGTCAACTCGACGCGGGCCGCATCACCCCGGTGGCGACGCCGCGGGTGATCGCGGAAACGATCGGCTACACCCTCACCGCGGGCGTCCTCGCGCGTCGGACCGCCGACGAATCCAGCCGTGCGGAGTATCGCGAGGCTATGGGAAAGGTCGCGGAAACCCTGCTCGGCCTGTAGCCCATCACCGCCTGACCTGCGTCATTCTTTCCCTGCTGATCGCGGCCACCGCGCCGCTCTACCCGGCGAGCACCGCGTCCGATGTGGCTGGACCGGGCGCTCCCCCCGGTTTGCCCCGCGGCTCCGCCGATCGCGCCGCCGCCATCGACCGCGTCGCGCAACTGCCGCCCGACCGCTTCCCCGAACTCATCGAGATCGCCCGAGCGGCCGCCACCGTCTCCTCGGCGGCCGAATTCCGAAATGGCCTGCGAATCAGCCCGACCGGCCTACGAACGGAGTAGCTCTCGCCGGGGATGTCTTCCGTGACCGCCGGAAACTCATCGGTGCCGCCGTGCGCCGGGTCTCATGGTCACGGGCTCGAGCCGAAACAAGCGAGGCTTTGTACCAGCTGGTTCAATCTAATATTCGGACTGTACTAGACTGCGGGAGTGGCACCAGTGACATCGCAAGCCGGACAAGCGGCTTCGCGCGGGCGGATCGACAAACGGCAGGCGATCCTGGACGCGGCGTTCGTGGTCTTCGCACGCCACGGTTACGCGCAGGCGTGCGTGCAGGAGATCGCCGAGGCGGCAGGCGTCGCCAAGCCGACCATCTACAACCACCTCAACGACAAGGAAACCCTGTTCCGGCACACGCTGGCGGCCGCGGGCGACGCGGTGCTCGCCGAGAACCTGTCGGTGGTGGAACGGTTGCGCAACCCCGGCCCCGACTTGCGCGCCACACTGGAGGACCTGGCGTACCGGCTGATCCGGGTCTGCTGCTCCGAGCGATCCCGGTCGCTGCGGTGGCTGACCTACGGGCAGGTCGCCCAGTTCCCCGACCTGATCGACATCGTCGTCAGCCGCACGTCCGACCAACTCGCCGAGGCGCTGGCCGATCGGCTGGCGCGCCTGTCGCTGTCCGGCCGCTTGCGCGCGTGCGACCCGGCCATCGCCGCGGAACAGTTCCTCGCGCTGATCACCGGCCCGATGGAGGGCCGCTCACGGCTGGGCACCCGCAAGGTCTCCACCACCGAGATGCACGCGGTCGCCACGACGGGGGTCGACACCTTCCTGCGCGCCTACGAAGCGCCCGAAAAAACATGAGCCGCGCGCCGAAATCCCAGCGCGCCATGGTGGCGCATGTCGCCGGGCAGGCCACCATCGAGTGGACCGAGGACGGCCCGCTGCTCACCGCCTACGCCACGGTATGGCATTGGTTCACCCCCAGGGAATTCGCCGACACCAACCGCCCCGCGGACTGGACCACCATCGGCCTGGTGCAGGACAGGTACGAGAAATACGACGGCGAGTGGCTGATATCCCACCGCGACGTACGGCCGGTCGCGGGCCGGGTCGCCGCCGGACGCGGCCCGGCCTGAACTCGCCCCCTCTCGCTCAGTTCGCCCACCGGAGTGTCACAACCACCGACACCGGGAAATTCTTAACCGCGCAGGTCAGCAGGGTCGGCAAATCGGCCGCGCCACAACGTCATCCACCCGCCTGGACCGATCGCCGGGAGTTGGCCGAAGCCGAGACCTGGTCACCAGTATGGTAACTCTGGATGAACGGCTCGTGCGGCGCGAGGGTCCGCCGTATCCTTGGATCCGTTGGGAAAGAGGGGTGATGACCGAACGACATATGTCATCGTCTCCTACCCCTGACGTCCACATTTTGCGCCGCGACCGCATAGCGCTGGCGAAACACTTCCTCCCCGCAACGGTTTCCATAGACGATGTGATGTCCACCATCTTCGGCATCACAGCTCATGCCCAGTGACGACAGTCCATCGGCAAGGTCTCCTGCGGGCATTTTGGCAACCCTTCAGTAACCTCCCGCCGGATAGACCGATGGTTGCCAAATAGCTTGTATCTATTGAGGTTTGGCTATCAATTGCTACAATCGAATCGTGCACCGTTAGTTTAGCTAATCAGTGGCAAAACTCGATCCGGACGCGTCGACGACCGCGGCTCGCCCGGAGATCTTCCACCACTGAGGCGGGCACACGATCCGTTGTCGGCAGTTCCAGGGAGTTCGCTATGGACAATCCGCATGTTCTGGTCATCGGTGGCGGCCCAGCCGGGTCCACCACCGCAGCCCTGCTCGCGAAATCGGGGGTCCGGGTGACCCTCCTGGAACGAGATAAGTTCCCGCGCTACCACATCGGCGAGAGCCTGTTGGCTTCGGTCCTGTCGACCTTGCGCGTCTCCGGCGCCTACGACGCGGTGGCCGCCCACGGCTTCCAGATCAAACGAGGCGGCCACTTCCAGTGGCAGGACGACAACTGGTTGCTGGACTGGTCCAAGCTCGTGGACGCCGAGGCCTGGTCCTGGCAGGTCCAGCGCGACGTCTTCGACGATCTACTGCTGCGCAACGCCGCCGAGCAGGGTGCGCAGGTGATCGAGCAGGCCACGGTCACAAACGTCCTGTTCGAGGGCGACCGGCCGACGGCCATGGAATGGACCGTCGACGGTGACGACCAAGTGCACACCACCGAGATCGACTTTCTCGTCGACGCCTCCGGCCGCGCAGGCGTACTGGCCAAACACCAGGTCGTCGATCGTCAGCAGCATCCCGCCTTCCGCAACGTCGCCGTGTGGTCGTATTGGGAAGGCGCACAGCTACATCCGGACAGCCCGGAGGGCGCGATCAACGTCGTCTCCACGCCGGAGGGCGGCTGGTTCTGGAACATTCCGCTTTCGAACGGCCGCCACAGCGTCGGCTATGTCGTCTCGGCACGCAAAGCGGCTCCGAAACTCCGCGAACTCGGCCGTGAGGCGTACTACGCACAGACCATCGCCGACAGCGCGGCGATGAGCAAGTTGCTCGTCGGCGCGCGGCAGGTCGCGGAGGTCAAGGCGGAGCAGGACTACTCCTACACCTCCGACCGGTTCAGCGGTCCGGGCTGGGTGGTCGTCGGCGACGCGGCCTGCTTCCTCGATCCGCTGTTGTCCAGCGGCGTGCATCTCGCGACATACTCCGGCCTGGTCGCCGCGGCGGCGATCGCGACGATCCTGCGCGGGGAACTGAGCGAGTCCGACGCGCTGGCCTTCTACGAGGACGCCTATCGCCGGGCCTACACGCGATTCCTTGTCCTGGTGTCGCGGATGTACGAGCAGTATGTGGGCTCGGAGGAGTATTTCGCGCACGCGGGCACCTTGACCACCGGGCACAGCGGCGACACGAAGCAGGCTCAGTTCACCGAGATCATGGCCGGCCTGACCGACATGGACGAGTCCTCGGGCGTGCAACAGCGCGCCGCGACCGCGACCATCATCTCCGCGGCCGAAGGTCTGCACGCCGAGTCGGCGAACCTCGAGTACATGGGCCACCTAGACATGTCCGTCGTGTGGGATCACTGGCGCGATCCGTTGGCGGACACGACGACGGGCCAGTTGCGCATCACGACCGAACCGGTGCTCGGCCTCACCGATCGGCCGCGGACCGATGCGGAGATCGCCGCCGTGGCTCGTCCCGTTCTTCCACCGACGGCTGCCACCACCCTTTAGCGCCGGTACCGGCACGGATTTCTCGTGACAGGCACTGCACGGAGCCGGTCGTGACGATCACGCACACCGGCCCCGAACCACCGGGTGATCACCCGCCCGGTGGTTCGGGATTGCGCACCCACGACGAGATCGGGCGATTCGACCACCCCCTGACCAGGATGCTGCTGGCGAGTGACGGATTCACCACCCCCGCGCTGGCGGCGATACTTCGCACCGACCTGCACGTGCGGGTACTGCGTCAGGACGACATCGCGGCCGGCCGGCTGCCGACCACGGTCACCGACGCTTTGGGCGTATCCGGTTCCGATCGCGTCATCGTCCGCCGCTCCTGCCTGGTCAACGCCGACCTGCTCACCGCATCCATCAATTACGTCGTCGCGCTGCGCGCAGGCGCGGCCGCTTCCGGTGTCGACGATGTGCGGGTACCGATCGGGACCGGCCTCATCTCCCGGGGCGTATCCCAGCGGCGGCATCTCCTGCGGACCGGCGTGATGCGGTGGCCGGACGGTCGCCTCTGCGCGGCACGGGCATACGTCATGACGCTCGGGGATCGGCCGCTCTGCTACATCCGGGAGTCGTTCAACCCGGACGTCATCCCACCCGACCACACCGCCACGGCCGGTGCTGATCCGCCTTGGGCCGACGAACCGGAACCCGCGCGGCCGGGGTCGTTCCAGGTGGCGAGCCGACTGATCGAGCCGCACGAATTCCTGGGCGGCGCACAGCGGGGTGCGGACTCCGCAGCGCCACCCATCCGCCTGCGACGTTCGCGGCCCGGGCCCGTCCAACCCCACGAATGCGATTCACTCACAGCGGATTTGGCGAAGGCAGCACGGGGAGACGGTTTCGTCCTGCACCTCAGTGGCCGCGACGACGCCTCTGCTGGAGACGACACCAGCCCGGTCGCCGCGCGCAGGGCACTGACGTACGCGGCGGCCGCGGTCATGACGCATGGGCTGGGAGCGGCGACCGTCACCATCGAACGAGCGCCTGGACGACACCGCGGCGACCTCCGCGCTGCCGCGGCGCTCGACGAGTGGCCCGCCGACCGCCTGCCGATCACGCTGTGCGTGAACATTTTGCGCCGCGCCGCCGATCGGTCGCATGATCCGGTGCGACGCGACCTGCTCCGCGCGGTGAGCGGGCTGTTGCCCGTCGCCGCCATCGCACCGCCGGGCGCCAGTGAACTGCACAATTGGCTACCGCTGCTGCGCATCTCCCGCGAACCGGCATTCCCACCCGGCCCGAAACCCGACGAACGATGGTGGGACCGCTCGGCACACCTGTTGTGGCTCGGCGATCGGACGGGAACGCTGGCCCGCGACCGGATGCGGGTCGCCATCCATGCCGGAAACCCTGTCGCGGTAGCACTCGGCCCCGCCACCACCCCGGACGACATCGAGTTCCTCTGTCGCACATTGAATCCGCGAAAAGAGCCGGGGCGGCTCACACTGGTCCCCCGACTCGGCGTCGCCGGTACCCTCGATACGCTTCCGTCCTTGTTCGCCGCGGCCGCCGCGTGTGAGACGCCGATCTGCTGGGTGTGCGATCCGATGCCGTCCACGCGCATGCCGCACGGCGGCGGCGACTTCGGTGCCGACGATGTCGCCGACGTGATTCGCGCGTTCTTCCACACGTGCCGGACGACCGGCACCGTTCCCGGCGGCCTGCACCTCGAAGGCGGTCCCGATCCCGTCGAAACGCTTCATCGCGTCATCGTCGCGCTCGAACTGCGGGCCACCTGGTCACCGCGATGACACGAACTTCCGGCGCGGCGCCGACGGTCCGGTAACGAGAGCCACGCCACCGCTGGAATGTTCGCCGGGCACCCGGCGGCACTCCGGGACCTCGCACGAACAGCGCGGGTCGCGGCGCCGAGTGTTGGTGTGGCGATCGAGCGACGAATTTATTGCCAGCAGCGGGAATCGGATATCGAAGGCGGCGCTATATCATCACCCGGTTCCGTGGACATTGGGCTGTCCTACTCGGTGTCGGGTTCGATGCCACGGAGCGGATCACCAATATCGCACAGGCGGACAGCTGAGGAATCGAGCGCGCTCTCCATATACGACCAGAACCATCGGTAAGTTAGCGATAGATGTTCGCTCTGGTTCTCGCAGCCGCGGATCGGCTACGCCATACCGTCGAGTAGCCCGAGTAGCAATCCATTCGGGCACGTTTACGGTCGACGATCACGCGCGGTGCCGTTACACCCTTAGCGCGATCGCTCGAATTTCGGAATAATTGCGGTTCACTTGTTGGCAGCAGCGAATCCGTGGGATTCGCGATCGAACCGCTACACTTTCGTTATTCTTCGGAACGGGTACAGGTGAGGTGCCGCCCGGGTCGGGCGGGGCCGTGTCAGAGGGTAGGCATTTTCCAGCCGTGAGCAAGTGGTCAGAGCTGCGCAAATCCGCTATGGGAGTGGTTCGATCGAGTCGGCGTGACGTCCGTGGTCGAGTGAGTGTCCGGGTACGCCTGCTGGCGATCGTGCTCATATCGAGCGTCACGCTACTCATCATCGGTGTGGGCGCGGCCGGCTATCTGGTGCGATCCGCCCGGGCGGCCAAGGAATGGGCGGAGCTGGCCAGCAGCACGACGGCGCCGGCCATCCTCATGGTCCAGGCGTTCCAGGAGGAGCGCCGCTTGTCGCTGTTGTCCCTGGCCGGTGACGCCGAAGTCGCCCGCGGGCTCGCCGCCGCACGCCAGCGTTCGGACGCGGCGCTGGCGGGGGTGATGGCGAAAGGCGATGCCGCCCGCAAACTGAATCCCGGCGGGTCCGCCTCCGATATCGAGGGCTACAACAAGCTGTTCGCGATGGTTCCGACGCTGCGCGGCGGGGTCGACACCCGGCAGGCCGCGCCGAACGAGGTTTTCGAAGTCTTCAGCGGGGTCATCGGCACGATCATCGCCGCGTCGACCCTCGCCGCCCGGGTGGCGCCGGAAGCCGACATCGCCATGGAACTGAACTACGGCGTCGAGCCCCTACGCGCGGCCGAAGCCCTGTCGATGGCGGACACCTTGGGCGCGGTGGCGCTGACCGTCGGCGAGAACACTCCCGCGCAATTGACCGAATTCAGCCGGTTGGTCGGTGAATTCCGCGGTGAGGTCGCCTACTCCGGCCGCGTGCTGAAGGACGCGCGACTCGCCCAGCTGCGGGAGATCACCGCCGGACCGGCCTATCAGAAGCTGATCGCGATGCAGGACGCGGTGCTGCTGCGCGGGCCGGTGGAGGCGGGCTCCGACTCCGACGAGTCCACCGGCACCGGTAGGACCCAGAGCGGCCGCCCGGCCTCCAGGACCACGTCGTCGTTGCCCATGGGTGTCGCGGCCTGGCAAGAGGCCTCCGGCCAGGTCTCGGCGGCCCTGCTGAAGCTTTGGGACGACCAGAGCCGCGACGCGCACCAGATCGCGCGCGAGCGAGGCGATGAAACCGCGCGGCAGTCCATGCTCGGTGGCGCGGGTGTGCTGTTGGTCGCGACCATCGCCTTCATCGCGGCGTTGATCATGGCCAATCGCTTCATCGGGCGAATGCGCCGATTGCGGCGCGACACACTGGAACTGGCGGACCAGCAGCTGCCCGATCTCATGGGCAGGCTCGGCCGAGGCGAAAGCATCGACTCCGAGGCCGAGTTGGCCCGACTGGATTTCGGTTCCGACGAATTGGGCCAGGTGGCCGACGCCTTCAACCGCGCCCATGTCGCGGCCGTGTCCGCCGCGGTCGCGGAGGCGAAGACCCGAACGGGCGTCAACGCGGTGTTCCTCAACATCGCCCATCGCAGCCAGATCGTGGTGCACCGCCAGTTGGCGCTGCTCGACCAGGCCGAGCGCAAGGAGGAGAACGCCGACCAGCTCGAGCTGCTGTTCCAGCTCGACCACCTGGCGACGCGGGCCAGGCGCAACGCCGAGAACCTCATCATCCTCGGTGGCGAGAAACCGGGTAGACGGTGGCGCAAGCCGGTTCCACTGATCGATCTGGTCCGCGCCGCCGTCGCCGAAAGTCTCGACTACGCCAGGATCCAGACCGGACGGCTGCCGGAACTCCAGGTGTCGAGCAACGCCGTCGCCGACCTGATCCACCTGATGGCCGAGCTGATGGACAACGCGACAGCCTTCTCACCCCCGCAGGCGCGGGTCGAGGTGTCCGGCGTCGTAGTCGGACGCGGCGTCGCGGTCGAGATCATCGACCAGGGCCTGGGCATGTCGGAGGCCGACTTCGCCGCGCGCAACGAACTGCTGTCCAACCCACCGGATTTCAGTGTGGTGACCTTGTCCAGCGACACCAGGCTCGGATTGTTCGTCGTCGCGAAACTGGCTCACCGGCACGGTGTTTCGGTACGTCTGGGCGAGTCGGTCTACGGCGGTGTGCGTGCGGTGGTGCTCATTCCGAGCGCACTCCTGCGGTCGGATACGTCGCCGCTCGAGCAGAGTGACGGCGACTCCATCGAGCCCGTGCGGCCGACGGCGCCGGAGGACCTCCCGCCTCGGCCGGCGCCGGTACCGGGCCGATCGGCATGGTTCACCCCGGCCTCCGAGCAACAGGCCTCGGCACCGATCCCGCACAGCGACGACCGTGGCTTCGATACCGCGGCCACACCACATCCCGGTCCGCCCGCGGACGCCAGGCCGCCGCTCCCACGCCGCCGCCGTCAATCTCCCCAGGAGCAGGAGCAGGAGCAGGCGGCGCCCGCCGCCCCGATACGACAGCGGACCGCCGATGAAGCACGCAATCTGATGAGTGCCATCGAGAACGGCACCCGCCAGGGACGCCGGAAGCGTCCCGACTTCGATTAGTCCGCAATCCCCCTCTGCAGAAGGCGACGATGTCCGCGGTGCTGCTGTCTTCCGACGGGCTGCTGATCGGCCATTCGGCCCAACTGGACAAGGCCGACGCCGAGCGGTTCTGCGCGATGGCATCGGCACTGCACAGCCTATCCCGCAGCGTCGGCCACCATTTCGACGCCGGCGGCGTCTGCCAGACCGTGGTGGAACTCGACCACGCCGTGCTGTTCGTCACCACGGCCGGAACCAACGCCTGCCTGGCACTGCTGGCGTCCGAGACCGCCGATATGGGTATGGTGGCCTACGAAATGAATCAGACGGTGCAGCGAGTCGGAACACATCTGTCGGTCGACACGCGCCCGCACCCACCCGCTTCGACACAGCCATGAGTTATCAGCACGATCCCTGGTACGAGGAAGACGCCGGTCCGATGGTCCGGCTCTTCGCCATCACCCGCGGCCGGGGTCGTGCCGTGCGCCGGGAACTGAACTTGGTCACCCTGGTGGTCGATGGCGCGCCGGGCACCGCACTGCGGCGCACCGAACCGGAATACGACGCCATCGTGCGGCTTTGCCGCACCCCGCAGTCGGTGGCGGAGGTGTCCGCGCGACTGAACCTGCCGCTGACGATGACGAAGGTCCTCATCGGCGACCTGCTCGACGACGGCAGGCTGATCTACCGGTCGGCGGAGCCCACGGCCGGGTCGGAGTCGGATCTCGGTCTCCTGCGCGCGGTGCTCGACGGCATCCGCGCGCTCTGACCCGACCCGGCCGGTATTCAGCTCAACCGCGCGACAAGCCTTTTCGCGTTCATGTAGGCGATCGCCTCGATCGAGACCATGGGGTTGACGCCCGACGCGGTGGGGAAGCTGGAGGCGTCGGCGACGACGACCGCCGGGCCGGGAGTGATGTTGTAGGACAGCAGCGACGCTTGTTTGAGCGCCCCGAAGATCACCCGCACGGATTCGAAGCGCGAATCGGCCAGCCGCAGCAATGCCCGTTCCCGTTCCTCCTGCGACAGGCGGGAGAAGCGCCGGAGACCGCTGCCGGTGAGCAGGCCGGTCAGCCGGGAATCCCACAGGTTCAGCAGCGTGACCAGTTGCTTCTTCTCCGCCCCGCGCGGATTGCGCCCCAGCAGTTGGAAGACGGTGTCAACGGCTCCGAGCGCGCTCGCCGACGGCAGCGTCAACCCGTCGCCGGGGTTGAACGTGTCGCAGATGACGTTCATCGCCGCGCGTTGCCTTGCTGTTGGTTCCATGTCGAACAGTCCCCTTCGTTTCGCCAGTGAGTTCTATCACACGACATGAACAACCACTAACTAAACACTCGTTTGTCCTGGTGATTTCGGATCTCTCGGAAAGAATGCATGGCCACATAGCGTTCACGCCCTGAGCACGCTCGCGGCCGCGTATCCGACCGCGAGGAACGCGTGCACGACCGAGACGAGCGCCTTGCCGAGTTCCGCCGTCGGGTTCGCGCCGGTCCGGGGCCGCGACAGCGACCACTTGTCGGATCAGCTACGACCAAGCGCCGGACGCGCGGGATGCGGACGATCGGAGCGGCTTCCCTCCGCTCGCCCGGACTCCGAGCCTTACAGGAGGCCCGAAACCACCCTCCGATCCCGGCGGCCCGGCCGCACCGCCCCGACGACCCGTAGGCGCACGCGCGATGATGGAACGGAGCCGATGACCATCGAGAGGATCGACGGATGTACCGTCTGAGGCGCTGCCTGGTCGCGGTGGTCGTTCTGTTGGGAGCCGCCGGATGCGGGAACACCGAACACGAACCGCCGCCCGCCCGCGGTGAAATCGTTGCCACGACGCCCCTGCTGAGTCTGCCGCCCGAGCAGACCGCCGCGCTGTTGACCAACGGCGGAATCTCCACTCCGGTCCGCAACGGCGTCGACGCCTTCCGCATCGAGTACCGGACGATCACCCCGCACGGCGACCCGACCACCGCCAGCGGGCTGGTGGCGCTGCCGCGCACGGACTCCCGGCGGCTACGGGCGGTCAGTTACGAGCACGGAACCATGACGCTGAAGAGCGACGCGCCGTCGGTCGACACCCGCAACCTCGCCGATCGGCTGCGTACGGTGGCCTTCGCCGCCGCGGGCTACGCGGCGACCGCACCGGACTACTTGGGCCTCGGGAACGGGCCGGGGACGCATCCCTACACCCATGCGCCCTCGGAGGTCAGCGCTTCGGCCGACCTGTTGCGCGCGACCGCTTCCCTCGTAGCCCAACAGCGCCGAGAGCTCGATCCGGACGTGCTCGTGACCGGCTTCTCCCAGGGCGGCCACGCCGCGATGGCGCTCGGCAAGGCACTGGCCGCCGGTGCGATCCCGGGCTTCGGGGTCGCCGCCTTGGCCCCGATCAGCGGACCCTACGACCTACGGCACGTCCAGGCGCCCGCCGCTTTGGACGGGCGGGTCCTACCGGGCGCGGCGGTGCTCTTCTTCTCCTACTGGATCACTTCCATGAACCGGATCCACCACCTCTACGACGATCCGACCGAGGCCTTTCAGCAGCCCTACGCCGACAAAGTCGAAGAACTCTTCGACGGCTTCCACACCGAGATCACCATCGTGACCTCGCTGGCGCCCACCCCCGGACAATTGCTGGCCCCCGGGTTCATCCGGTCCGCCGCCGAGCCGACCGGCGCCACCGCGGCGGCTATCGCCGAGAGCGACGGCACCTGCGACTGGACGCCGCGGGTGCCCGTTCACCTCTACGCTGCCCGCGGCGACCGCGCCGTGCCGTATCCGAATGCCGAGCACTGCCTGCAAGCTCTCGGCAGCGGCAACGCCACGCTGCGGGACCTGGGCGACGTGGACCACGCCGGAACGGCCCGGGTAGCCGTTCCCGAGATCCTCGGCTGGTTCGAGCAACAGTTCCCGCCGAGCTGACCGGGCGGATCACGCCGGTTGGGGCTGCGATTCGCAGGGCGCGTCGATCCCGTCCATGACGATCCGGATATCGAGGTTCGCGATCCGGCCCGAAGCGTCGAACTCGACCTCGCCGGCGAGACCGTCGTCGCCGAATTCCAGCAACCGGTAGTCGTCGAGGAATTCGGTGTTCAGTCCCCGCCGGGTGAGGTAGCTGTACACGGCACGCCGGTGATCCGTCAGTGGCAGTGCACCGAAGCCGTGCGCCAGCACGCGAGCGAGGCCGGAGGGGGTGGGCGCGGGCAATTCGAAGGCCGGGTGGTCGACGAGGAACGCCACGCAGGCGCCATCGATGACACCGCAGTAGGAGTGCCAGCGCCCACAGACGATCTTCGCGGCATCCGCCATCAAACCGGCCACCTGATAAGGCTCCGGCGCCGCGCCCCCGACGGCCACGGGCAGTTCGGCCGAACACAATTCGGCCACACGGTAGCGGGACCCGAACTCGCGCACGGTCTCCGCCGCGCGCAGCAGCGACGGCGGGTAGCCCCACGGGTTGACCCATCCCCACAACCACGTGTCGGCATCCGCCGTTCCGAGCAGGTGAACATCGGTGCACACGAAGGAGCCTTCGTCGCCGAGGAATTCGAGCCGACGTCCGTCCAGGTCGGCCTCCAACACGTGTGCGCCGAGCACCTCCTCGAGGTGCATGCGGTGCTCGAGCGACAGCAAGCCCGCGTCATCGAGAAGTCTCGTCAGTGGCACGGATTGGAACACCGCGTCAGCGTAGTCAACGCGAAGCCATCGCTCCGCTTCCGGACCGGCTGTCGTGCCGTGCTCAGCCCCGACCGGCCGTGCGTCCCGGCAGCGGGTGCGGCAGGAAACCGTCGGCGAAGAACATCATGGAGCCGCACTGGTCGCACCGGTAGGCATGCTGCTGGACCACCTCCTGGCCCAGTTCGCTGGGATCGACCCGGCGCCCGGCGGGCAAATCGCGGATTCGGCTCTGATATGGGGATTTCGACGTCACGGCTGGGACACGATACGGCCGGTCGCGCTTCACACCGGGCGGTCGTGCAGCTCGGCCATCGTCGCCTCGACCCGATCGAGCTCGCGCTCGATGACGCTGCGGCGGGCCGAGGGCAACCAGAACAGCACGCGGTCGACTCCCGCTTGCTCGTAGGCTTCGAGAACCTGGAGGTCATCGGCGGGTGCGCCCATCACAACGACGTCGATCGGGCGATCGGCCCGCGTCCGCAGCTCGGCGATCCGCTCGATGATCCCGGGGCCGTGATTGGGCATCCATGCGTCGCCGTACTCGAGCACGCGATCCAGCACCGTCGGGCCATTGCCGCCGACGAGGATCGGCGGGTGCGGCCGCTGGATCGGCTTGGGATCACTCCAGATCCGGTCGAACGAGATGTACTCGCCGTGGAACGAGGCCTCGTGCTGCGTCCAGATCGCCTGCATGGCCCGGACGTACTCGCCCATGCGCCGCATCCGCGTCCGCGGATCGGTGCCGTGATTCGCCATCTCCTCGCGGTTCCAGCCTGCGCCGATGCCGAAGTCGAACCGCCCGCCGGACAGCTGGTCGAGCGACGCGACCTCTTTGGCGGTGATGATCGGGTCACGCTGGGCCACAAGCGCGATACCCGTCCCGACCCGCAGCGCTTTCGTCGCGCCCAATGCGTAGGCGCTCGCCACGAAGGGGTCGTAAGTGTGCGCGTATTTTCGCGGCAGCGGCGGCGCGCCCTTCACGCCGTTCCATGGCGTGTCCCGCGCCGCCGGGATGTGCGTATGCTCGGCCCACATCAGCCACCGATGGCCGCGCTCCTCGACGGTTCGAGCGAGCTCCGCGGGCCCGAGGCCGTCGTGGGTGGGGAAGTAGGCTACGCCAGCATCCATTTGCTCGAAGTTACCCGCCGCACCCGAGACCGCCAAGGCGACTGGCCGCGGCCGTGGTGCCCGGCTTCGCTACCGATCACCCGGGAATGATGTACTGCACCTGAACCGAATCGGGCGAGTGGAAGATTTCCTTTGTGGTGACGGACAGCTCGACGTGGCCGGGGCCGGAGGGGATGGTGGCGGAGTTGTACCAGGAGCCGACCAGCTTGATCGTGGTGTTCCCCCGCGCACCGGTGTCGAGGTTGTGCCAGGAGACGTAGGCGGTGGTCGCGCAGGTGCCGATGCCCTCGAAGGCGCTGGTGAGGTGAAGTCCCTGGGAGGAGTCCTGGTCCACGTTCCCGCGAATCGTGCCGTAGCACAGACCCGCTTCCGTCGCCGTGGTGTAGAGGACCGGGAGGTTGACGGCCTCGGCCGAGGCGGTACCGGCGAAGACGAACGCCGGGGCGCAGGCCACTACGGCGGCAGCGGCAGTCGTGGCCAATTTGATAACTGAGCGCATGATCTTTCCCCTCTGAGTCTGCACACTGATCGACATGCCCGGACGCACGGCTGCCGGGCCTCGGTACCGGGAGTCCGAGAACACCGGCCCGGCTGCACGTCTTATCCGCGATCAACCTCTAGTCGTTACGCCGCACAGCATGTACCGCAGATACGACATCGGCCCGAAGGGATTACGAGCCGAAGCTCGAGCGCTGATAGCTGGAGAAGTCAGAATGTGGCGCCTGTAACGGGACTGGTTCTGTCGCGGACAGTAACTGCGGGCCGGGGTTGTCCGGCCGGTTCATGTCGAGTATCGGGAAGAGGGTGTAGCTGGGGTGGCGCGGCGCAGGGGGTTTTTCGCGGAACTGCAACACCAGCAGAGGCTGGCACAGCAACGGCAGGCGCAGCAGCAACGGGCAGCAATGCGCGCGCACAACACGGCTGTCAGGGAGGCGCAACGCTTCGCGCGGGAGCAGCAACGAGCCGCGGCCGCGGCCATGCGTGCCTCGGCCGCCGACCGGGCGGCAGCAGAGAAGGCTGCGAAACTCGCCCACATCGCGGCCCGTGAGGCAGAGGCCGAAGAGAAGAACGCGCAGCTCGCCGCCACCTACGACGCGATCGACCACCTACTGGACGCCACGCTGGAAGTCGATGACTGGGTCGACCTCGAGTCGCTTCGCGAACAGGCCACAGACCTCCCGTTCGATCGCCCCGAACTGCTCACTCCAACACCGGCTCCCCGCTACCACGCGCTGCCGGATCATCCGATCTTCGTGCCACCAGCCCCGCCGTCGGGTCTCAGCGGCGCCCTCGGCGGAAACCGCAGGCACGCGACCCAACTGGAGGCGGCGCAACGGGAATACCTGAACGTCGTGCAGCAGTGGCAGCTGACACTCGCCCGAACCTGCGCCGCGAACGCAGAACTACGTGCCCGGTGGCGGCAGCAGGAAGCCTCGCGTGTCGCAGAGCTCGGCGATGCTCGGCGGCGGCTCGAGCAAGCAAGCACCGAGCGCCGCCGACAGGTCGAAGAATCGAACGCGCGGCTGGATCGGTTGATCGCCGGACTACGTGAGCGTCGACCCGACGCAATGGACGAATACGTCGGCATCGTTCTGGCCAACTCGGTCTATCCCGAGACGTTCGAGGTGACCTACGAGCACTCCTTCGACGCTGGCGACCGCGAGCTGCACGTCACAGTTCTGGCTCCGCACCCTGACGCGTTCCCGACAACAAAAGCATTCCGCTACAACAAAACCACTGATGAAATCACCGAAACCGTGCTGCCTGCGGCCGAGGTCAAACGTCGCTACGCATCGGCGATCGCGCAGACCGCGCTGCGGACAGCGCACGAAGTGTTCGAATCCGATCGGGAAGAGATCATCGCCAGCATCGCACTCACCGTCGCTGTCGACACCGTCGACGCCGCTACCGGCCACGACACCCGAATCGATCTCGTCCGTCTGGCCACCGAACGGGCAGATTTCCTGCCGATCGACCTCTCACGCGTGGAGTCGACAGCAACCCTGACTCACCTCGCGGCCGCGGTATCGAAAAACCCCTACGGGCTGGTGCCCATGGCAAACCACGGAGTACGCGGATGAACGACCCCCAAGCCGCGATCGTCGCACTGCGCAAGATGCTGATCGTCAAAGAACGCGAATCCGCCGATCTCCAAGACCGCATCCGAGAACTCACCGCACAACTGCAAGCCCACCCGACCACAGCCGGTGCACCGCCTCCGCTGAACGATCCCCGGCTCATCACCGTGGACGACGCACTGGTGCTTCAAGAGGTGGGAATCTACGAGTACCACCACCCCCTGGAGAACGCCGACAGCTATAAACAAGCCCTCGCCGAGCTGCGCGCCGACGTGCGAGAAGCCGTGAAGACCAGCGAGGCCATCGTGGTGGCCAAGAAGTTCAGCTTCAACAACTCCCTCGCCGAGGGCCGCCGGTTGACCGCTGACCTTTCCAAGCTCATGTTGCGGGCATACAACGCCGAAGCGGAAAACTGCGTGCGAACCATACGCGCCGGCAACCTGGACACCGCCAAACGACGACTCGACAAGGCCGCCAAAGACATCGAAAAGCTCGGCGCGGCAATGCAAATGCACGTCTCCGCCGCATACCACGCGCTGCGGGTGAAGGAACTCGAACTCACCGCCGACTACATGATGAAGGTGCAGGAAGAACGAGAAACCGCCCGCGAGGAACGCGAGCGCTTGCGGGAGGAACGTAAAGTCGAACAAGAACTCGCCGCCGAACGCGAGCGACTCGAGAAAGAGCAAGCACACTACCGCGCCGTGCTGCAACGACTCACCGCCACTGGACAAGACACTCGGGATATCGAAGATCAGCTCACCCGCATCACCGAGGCGATCGCGCAGAACGACTACCGTGCAGCGAACATCCGCGCAGGCTACGTCTACGTCATCTCCAACATCGGCGCCTTCGGCCCCAACGTCGTCAAGATCGGGCTGACTCGCCGACTCGAACCACTCGACCGAGTCCGCGAACTGGGCGGCGCATCCGTCCCGTTCCCATTCGACGTCCACGCCGTGTACTTCTCCGACGATGCAGTCACACTTGAAAGCGAACTGCACAAAGAGTTCGCTTCGGCGCGACTGAACCACGCGAACCCCCGCCGGGAGTTCTTCTTCGCCAGCCCGGAAGAAGTACGCCGAGTACTGGCCAAGAAGGTCGGCAATCTACTCGACTACAACGACTCTCCCGAAGCCACACAATACTTTCAATCCAAGCGGTACTGGCCCCACCGTCGCGAGTGAATCTTCGAGCGGATGTCACTCGGGTTGTGGGCAGATAGCAGCTATTCGAACCCTGCGCTGTTCGTCACGGTCTCCTGAAGCCGGCTGGTCAGCGATGGGTGGCGATGAGGCGTCGCAGTGCGGCCTGGGGGGGGTGGACCCCATGTCGGCTTGCCGCCCGGGCGGCCGTGGACCCCGGCGTCTGCGATGAAGATGCCCGCGAAGGCGCGCAGCACCGCCCATCCGCGGGCGCGCCGCAGAGTCGCCGTATCCATGGACGACTGGTAGGCGTCATGAAAGCGGTCGGTGGCACCGTCGGGCAGCAGAATCCACGCGGCAGCGAGATCGAAAGCCGGATCGCCGGCGAAGAGGTCGCCGAAGTCGATCACGCCGCAGATCCCGCACCAACTTCCGTGGTGATCTCGAGCTCGGTGTGCGGCATGCGGCTCAATATGGCCCAATCATCGTCTCGCGCTACAGAAGCTCGATTCGATCGGGCTCGGGCAGCGCGTGCGGGCGTTCGTCCGTATACCAGGCGTACTCGATTCCGCTGAGCCAGCCGTCCTCGACCCACAGTATGACCTCGCCGATCGGTGCTCCGTTGCGGTCGGTGACCCCTCCGCTGGCGAAGATCCCGTCCGGCGAACCGGATGCTCGCACCGCACCGGCCCGCACCGCCAGATCGATGCTGGGTGAACCGATACCCCAGGTGGCGACGACCTGCGAATACGGCACCTGCGCCTGGTACTCGGAGGCGCCGGGGTCGCCCGACGACAAAAGCTTCATGGCGATACTGGTTTCGAGGTCGGTCAACGTTCGCGGCGGAATCGGTGTACTCATCGGTCTCCTCGGTCTCGCCGCGTCATGAAATGTATGCGGTGCCGATGCTGAAGACACCGTCGCTCATTGCGCCGCGAATAAGGATGGTTTGGCGATGCTTCGGCAAAAAAGACCTGCCCCCATCGTCCCTTTGTCCAGCTCGTACTCCAGCGAGCTCTTCAGCTTGTCGCGCGCCGTTCTGGTGATATCGGCGATGCACTGCGCGAGGAGGTCGGCAGGTCCCCCGACCCGCCGACGCAGCCGATGTAGCGCACGATATCCGTTGAAGCCCTCGGTCTCCGAAGTATTGCTGGCCGAAGAAGCGTACCTACTGCGGTCCTCGATGAACACCGGCGATCGAGCAGGCGGAGCTCAAGATCGGTCGAACTCGCCGTCCCGCGCGACCGACAGAAACGCATCCCACTCCGAGGGCGTGAACACCAACGCCCCGCCGTGAGGATTCTTCGAGTCACGAACCCCCACGCGCCCGCCGTCCAGGTGCGCGATCTCGACGCAGTCGTTTCCAGCAGCACTACGGGTGCTCTTGAACCAGTACGCTCCGGATAGATCAACGGACACAGTCGAACTCCTTCGCTACCTGCCGCAGTAGGCGTTTGCTATTCGGCACATCCAAAGCTACTCGCTGGATTACCTCGAATCCAGCTCGGTACCGACGCACGGTGCTGGTGCGCTCCAGGTAGATGTTGCCTGTGTAGCTCTCGACATAGACCACCGGCGGCTCCAGCGGCCGACCCTCTCCGTCACCGGCGAAGTCCAGGATCGTGAAGGGACCGGTCGAGACTCCCAGCGGGAAGCCTGCCCCGAAAGGAAGCACCTGCACGCGAACATTCGGCGGCAGACCGGCCAGGTGGTGCAGCTGCGTCGACATCACGCGTGGACTGCCGACGACTCGCCTGGTCACTGCCTCGTCCAGCACGAGCACAGCTGCCAGCGGCGAAAAGTCACGACAGATCAACGCTTGCCTGTTACGCCGCACTCGGACGCGACGCTCGATCTCCTCTGCGGTGTCCATCGGAAAGTAGACACGATCCAGCGCCCGCGCGTAGTCCGCAGTCTGAAACAGTCCGGGCACCATATCGGGGCGATAGACCGTGATACGAGACGCTGCCGCCTCCATCTGCACGTAGGCGTTGAACGTCGGATTCACCTGATCGGGAAACTCGTCCAACCACGACGGCGTCCTCCCCTGTGCAGCGAGCGATTTCAACACCGGCAGCATGTCCACCCGCTGATACAGCCTGCACAGCCGCCGCAGATCTTCCTCCCGGACGACCACGTTCGGCGCACCGGTTTCCAAACGGTGCAGCGTCCCCGCCCCGCGCCCGATGGCCCGCGCCGCCACTTCGATGGACAATCCCGCCTCTTGCCTCATGCCGCGCAGGCAGCGGCCGAGGCTGCGGTGTGGAACGCCTCCCGTCCCGCGAATGTCGGCTTTGAGCTGCCGAATACCGGCGCCCGCATCGCTCTCCCCCATGCTGTTTGCTCCCTTCCGTGGAATATTCACACCCACTGACTGGAATGTTCCGAAAGTCCTTGTGGAAGGCGGTCTTTCGCCCCACCGGAGGCTATTGTGCAGGGTCGCTGGAAGGTGTCCAGGGCTTTCGCCACTTTCTGTCGCGAATTTGCGCGGGAATATCCATACGGCCCGCATCCGGTGCTCCACTGACCGCGAGATCGGCGCGGCGTGACTCCCCGTTCGCCGCCACTCGGACAGTGGGAGGACACATGACCAACGCACTACCGCAACGCGTCCCGTTCCCACGGGCTCGCGCCCCCTACAAGGGCGTGCCGCTACCCGTGCTCGAGCGCTACGCCGATGCGCTGCGGCATTGGGCCGACACTTCCGAACGTCCCGGAGGCGGGGTGCCGACCCCTCCCCCGCCTCCGGTGACCCTCACCGAAGCCCTGTCATGGACCGAGTGACCCGCCATCAGGCCGTGCGCGCGCGAAGGCCGTGACCGTGCGCCACTACCGCGTCACAGTGCACTGCTGCGGCCCACACTGGCTCATCCACGTGCCTGCCGTGAACCGCTGGACAGTGACCGGCGACAAGTCGGCGATCCGGTCCACCGCCCGCCAGATGATCACGGCGACAATCGGATACGGCGACCACCCGCTCGAACTGGACCTCATCGCGGGCAGAGCGCTGCGCGACGCCGAAGAGTTCGCGGTGGGATGCCAGTTGTCGACGCGATGGCACGCACCGACGGGATAGGTGAGCTACTCGGCGCCTTACGCTCGCCTCGGAGCGCAGGCCGAGCCCCACATGTGCGCATCTTGTTCTGCTCGGCATCAGCAGGCGACGCCTCGAGTTCGACACTCCATTCGACGAAAGAGCCACCCGAAATTCATCGGTGCAGTCGAGGTCGCGTACACGCTCCTGCGGACGCCCTGTACTCGGCATGATGGTGCGATCGGCCAGCGTCGGACGCGCACTACTGCTCGTCGATCTTCCGAGGTGCCGCGCCGGGCCGGTTCGGTCAGCGCGATCAGCGGCATTGTGCTGCGCTCCGCCAGCTCGGGTTGCCTACCAGCCGGGCGGTTACAGGACGAGCATGGCGGCAGCGACCTGGTCGGCCGCCGCTGGGCGCAGAGCGGTACCCATATCGTCGAGGACGAGCAGTCGCGCCCCGGGGATTTCGGCGGCGAGGACCTCACCGTTGCCGACCGGGAAGAACGAGTCGGCGCGACCGTGCACCACGAGCGTGGGCACGTCGAGTTCCCCGAGCCGCTCCCGCCAGCGCGGGGCGCAGTCGATCCGGGAGAACACCGTCCCGAGCTGGTTCGCCTGGTGCACCGCGGGATCACTCGACGGTGTCCGATCCCAGATTCGGGCCGCCGTCGCCCGCGCCTGCTGCGGATCGTTGCCCATCAGCGCGGCGCCCTCGGCGGCGAACGCCGCGACCGCATCCCGGTCGGTCCAGTCCGGCCGTGGGCGCGAGAACAGCGCGCCCGTGACCGCGCGGTCGTGGTCGGGCAGGTCCTCGTCGACCGGGCCCGGCGCCACCGGCCGAGTGCCGACGAGGGTCAGTGCGCAGAACACGTCCGGGTGGTCCAACGCGGCGACCTGAGCGACCATCCCACCGACGCCGACACCACCGAGATGGGCGGTCCCGGCCCCGAACACCCCGACCAGCGCGGCCGCGTCGGCGGCGAGATCCCGCAGGTCGTAGGCCGGATTCTCCGGGGTGAGGGTCGTCGACGCGCCGGAGTCACGCAGGTCGTAGCGGACCACCCGCCGCCCGCCCGAGGCAAGCCGCTCGCACAGCACCTCAGGCCAGGACAACATCGTCGTGCCGCCGACCAGCAGGACCAGCGGATCGTCCTCGCGACCGAAGCTCTCGATGCCCAGATCCACACCGTTCGCCCGTACCGAGGTCATACACGGTCTCGTCATGCCTGGACTCCTGTCTCTCGGTATACCCAACGGTATCGACGACAGATTCACCCGAAAATGATCGGTGCAGCCGAGATCGCGTCCACACCCCCCCAATCACCCGGAATCGGAATTACGTGCGTTCGAAATATGATCGGTTGCTGCGCAACGTCATAGGCGTGCTGCCGACCGCCGTCACCGTATCTGGAAACAGGTTCAGCGGTTGGTCGTTGTGATCCGCGGACGCAGCTGTGCGGCATCCATGTACGTCAGCGCACCCCCACCGCTGTCCTCAGCCTGCGGATACCCCGGATCAGCAACGGGTTGTCCCGCAGGCGCGGTGGCGTGCGTTCGGGATCCATCAGTCCGTTGTTCGCCAGCGGGCTGTCTTCGTCCTCGACGGTCCTCGCCTCGAACCGCACCAGGGTCCGGCCGTTGCCGCGCAGGGTCTCGATCGTGCGCAGCAGCGACGACATCTCGGCGAGTGTGGCGTCGAACTTCGCGGGTTCGGCATCGAGATGTTCGCAGATCAGCTGGCGCCGGATACCGAGGATGGTGTCCCGCAGCAGGTCACCTTCCTCGGTGGCGGGTGTCACCTCGACGGCCAGGTCGCATTCGGTGTCGAAGCCCATCGAGCGGTTGTTGAGGTTCGACGATCCCACCCGCAACAGCCGATCGTCCACGACCAGCACCTTGGCGTGGACGTAGATCGGCGCGCCCGCCTCGGTGACGGGGTAGTAGACACCGAACCGGTTTTCGGTATCGGCCTCCCATAACAGATGGAGTAAGCGGCGGCGAGCCCCATCCATCGCCTGTTGCTCGAGCCAGCCATCGGCGTGACGCGGCAGTACCAGCACGACCTCCGGACCATTCGGCTCACGTAGCCGCGCGGCGATCGCCTCGGCGAGAGTGCGCGAGGCAAGGTACTGGCTCTCGATGTACAACGACCGCGTGGCGCCCGCGATCGCCGCCAGATACAGCGCCTCGACCTCCCTGACTTCGGCGCGGTCGGCGAGTTCTGGGAAGGTCCGCACGATACCAACATCCACAGACCGCATCGTCGGCTCCAACCCGTCCGGCCACGGCGTGTCACCGGCGATCTCGTCGACCGCGGCCAACTGCTGTCCCGTCGCCGCCTTCCACCGGGCCCGGGCCAATTCGCCGATCGCCTTCGCCGCGTCGCCGTCGACGGCGGTGGTCGCGTCGTGCCATGGTCCGTACCGGTTGCCGTTCGGCTCGGTGCGGTAGTGGTTGTCGTCCCGATGGTCGCTGGTGTCCCAGCGGTCGACGGTCATGTCGATACCACCGCAGAAGGCGAGCGCGTCGTCGATCACCACAATCTTCTGATGGTGCGCTGAACCGATCGGGTGCGCGCCATCGATTTCCAAGTGCAACCGCCGATCGGTCATCCAATTGACAACGAAGATCGGTGTCATCCCCCGGCCGATCGCCGCGAACGCGCCGATATTCCACTTCAGCAGGTAAATGTCGAGATCCGGTCGCTGTTTCGGCAGCCAGGACAGGAATTTGCCCAGCCGATTCGGCCCTTCGAGAGTCTTCTCCTGCGGCTCGAACTTGATCCGGGTATCGAAGTCCCAGCCGATCAGCACAATGCGTTTACGGGCCTGCAACATGGCGGACTTGGCATAGCGGAAATAGTCCGCCGCGTCGACAATGCATGCCAGCCGGTCGGCCCGTGCGATCTGCCAGCAGGTTTCGCCGGGTATGAGGATTTGTCGCTCGTCGCTCATGGGTAGTCAGTTCTCTCGTCCAGCCGGACACCCGCACCGCAGGTGACCGATTCACAGTACTGCGCGGTCGCTCACCTTCTCGGTGAGCATCGTCACCGCGATCCCGTTCCGCCCTGCTGGTCCGCGACTTGACGGACTCGGTGTGACGATGCAACCTGCTCACCCGCCCAGCAGAGGACGACCTCACCTCCTGATTCCCTTGGGCTGGGATGCCGGGGGCCAGGACTGCCTGCAGCGATTCGTCCGTTCCGTGCCCCGCCAACTGGACCCGGATACGCGAGTGAGAGTGATCGCCTCCGAGGGCGAGGGGGCGACGAAGCGGCCGGCTCGACCGGTGACTTCGTGCGGCACCTGCCGACGTCCATCGCCGACGTGTGGCCTCGATTATTGGATCTCACCTTTTTAGTTTCTGGGCAGCCAGGAAGCGCTACCGAGCGGGCTTTTCGAAGACGAGATCAACGACGCGCTGGCGGCGATTCGAAATATCGCAGGATGAGAGCTTTCTGTCCCGATCACGCAACGCCTGGCGGGGTAGAATCGGTTCGAGCAAGACGAGCAGTCTCCGAAGCGCCGCCAGGGCGCACACGACTCCGGATGTACCGTCGGCGCGGCGACGCACCTATGCTGCGCGAAGCGTCGCCCTGCCGGGACCAGACCCCGACGCAGCGATGAAAACGGTGATCACGCGGACGGCGGCGAAGTCCACCGCCGCTATGCGGGCACGGGTGAAATCGTCGCCCTCTACCGAAGATACAACATCGACCTGAGGGAATTACGCACCCTGGGCGCGGGCCGGGTCGGCCCCTGGTTCAGCGACCCCGATCGGTGGTGGCACGAAGAAGTCTTCGGGTAGGACTGCGATCCGGCCAACTGATCAGGTTCACGTCGACCCTGTCGTCGGGCGCTCGCGGTTCGGGTTGACGGGCGGCGTGTAGACGACATGACCGCACATGGTGCCGATGTGGAGGCGGCGCAGGGCCGTCGGCCTATAAGCAGGCCAGCGGCCCAACGCGCCGAACCGAGTCCGCAGGGTCACCCCCAGTACTCGCCGCGCTTCTTCCGCTCTTCCACTTCAGCCAGGTACGCGGCCTCCTCGGGTGTCCCTAATTTGTCTTCGTCGCCGAACCGGTCGCGCAAGTGGATTCGCTCGTTTTCCGGTACAGCGTCGCGGCGTGCGTTGAATGCCGCCCATCCCGCCTCGATCTTCGCCCGTTCCTCATCGGAGATATCGACGGGGTGCGGGTATTCACCGGGTGCATAAAACGTCCTCCCGTTGATCTTTTCCGGCATCGTCCTCTGTCCTTTCTATGGCCGGGGCACTTCGCGCATTCGAACGATGATGCGCCCTGTCTCCGGGTCGGGAAATTTGTTCTCCACATAAAACGGGGTGTCGGTCTTGAACACGACTTCCAGCTCTTCGGGAACGCTGGAATGGTGACCGATGTAGCGGCCGTCTGCCGACCAGATTTGCATTTCCACCGGCAGATCCTTCGCGGCCGCCGGGGTGGCGGACGCCGACGTGAACGGCGCTTCGGTCACCGTTGATCCGGGTTCGTACCGTGCCAGGTCCTCTGCGGAAATGTCCACGCGCCGGGTCACAGGCCCTTCGTAGGCGGGGCACTTGTCCAATGCGGCATTCATCGCGTCGCGCTCGGCTATCTGTGCGGCTGTCAGTGGCTCGCCGGATCGGATCGCGGTGTTGAGTGGTGCGCTGTTGCCGGTGTAGCGGCCGATCGTGTCGATATCCGCTCGCGGTAGATCCACTTTGGGGATACCTTCGGGATGTTCGATCTTGGGTAGTTCGATCGGGTCCTTTTTCGGCGGCCCGACCGGATCGGGTTTGACCGGCAGGCGCCCGCCCGGTAGAGCTTCCAGGTCCCGCACGTGCCGGGCGATATCCTCGTCCAGCTTCACCCCGGCCGCGATCCTGCGTTCGGTCTGCCATTGCTCGATCATGAGCCGGATCGGCCGGGCATACCGCGCACAGATCGCAGCGGCGCCGGCCACACCGACAGCCGCGGAGACGCCGAAGGTGATCCAGCTCGAGGCAATCGAGATGGCCGCGTTGATGGCCAGCTCGGTCAGCAGCGCATCCCGAATCGCCTCGAGTTGGGTTTTGAGGTTGGCGCGTAACTCATCCAACGCCACACGGTGGTCGCGGCAGGATTGCGCCAGATCGTTCATCGCGGCGATCACTGATTCGGCGGAAGCCTTGACCGTGCGCAGGTCTTCATCGATGAACGCCACTTCGGGTGCGGTGAGCGAATCGAACGCCACCGCCGCGGCTTCGAGCGCGGCCGGGAACGATGCCACCGCTTCGGCTGCGGCGGTCCGCGCCCACGTATCGCCCGCGTTGGAGATGGTCGTGGCGTTGCCGTCCGGCACGATGATGCCGATCATCTCGGCAAGCCCGATTCCCTCGTCGACCAACCCGTTTCCGGGACCGCCGGCCGAGGGCAACGGGATCCGGCACACCACTACCGGAGGCAAGAACGGCGCGGGCTGGGCGGGTGGCGGCGCTGTCTCACCGATGGTTGCTTTGTGTTCGGCCAGCTCGTGGTTGTAGCCGAGAGTCTGCAATATCGTGGCGTAGTCGTGCGCGGCGGTAGCGATTTTCGATACCATGCTCAGAATGGCGGCGGCCCGATTGTCGTAGGACTCGCCCCACTTCTTCGCATCCGAATACGAGCCCGCCATATTCGTGGCCTTGGCCATGTTCGGCCACTCGTCATCGATGGACATCCAGAATCGCGACGCGGCATCGGCTAATTTCTGCGCGGTGTCGTAATAGACCGGCACCGACACGTCGAGCACGGTCACCGCGGGGCCCCGTCGCCACCGCTACCGCCACGCCCGAGGACAGCCAGATTGGCCGCCACGACAGCTTCGTACTCATTGCGAGCGGATGCGGCGGCGGACTTCATCCTCGCGAGCCCGTCACGGATCTTCGCAGCGGCAGTGGTCCACTCGGCGTGAGCCAGGGCGTGAGCTTCGGCGGCTTCACCGTTCCATGTTCCTTTCAGAGCGGCTATGCGTTCGTCTATCTCGACCAGGGAATCGGCCACAAATCCGTTCAGGCCCTCTATTCGGGCGGTTACGGATTCCAGGTGCGCGAGATCGACGCGATACTCGGTCACGGGTTCTCCCAGCGGTTTCGGTTGGATCGCGGTCAGATCGGGGGCAAGCTCAACGAGCTGTACTGGTTCGCGGCCTCCGTATCGGCGGCCGCGCTGCGGTCGACCACCACGCCCAGCAAGTCGGCCATGTCGGCCAGCGCTTCGAACACCTCGAGTGCGGCGCTATGGGTCTCGTCCCAGGCGCCCGCGTATGCGCTGGCCGCCGCGCCGCGCCAGCTCGACACGAGCCCGTCGACTTCGGCACTGGCCGACCGCAACCCGCTGATGAGGGCCTGCGCGGTCTGTTGCACATAGCGCCCCGCATCGGAGACGGTTTCAGGAACCACGGTGAACGTGGTTGTGGCGGACGGGTCGTACGTCAACTGCTATGCCCTCTCATCCCCCCGCAGGATGGTTTCGAATGGTTGGACGCACCGGACAGTCATTCGGTTCCATCCGAAACTCAAACTCTCACACCGGATCTTCCGGCCCAAAACCGAGTGTGATGTACAAGCCTCGCCCGACGGGCGGATCGCGCGAGGGCGGCTCCGGGATCCGCAGGTCGAAGCAAGCGCCGACGAGCGAGTGCCCCAGAACGTCCCGATTTCGTAACACTCCATGGGCTCATCGACGGCTTCAGGTCGGTCAGCGGCGACCTGTGCGATGTCGGGACGGGGCGCGGATCTCGGCGTCAGCGACCTTGTCGGCGCGCACGGTGTAGATCTGAGTGTTCGATGTGGTCGACACCGCGGCAGGCTCCTCAGTCCGAGTGGTGGCCCAAGCCCTCCAACCGAGGGAAGGCGCCGCGGCGATGGTCGGCCTTTATAGTTCACACCGCAGCCGGCCATCAAGGGCGATGACGGTTGGCTGGTGATCAGATGGTTTCCAGGTAAGGACTCGGCGTGAACATATTGAGTCAACGTTGTCGAACACTCAACTATGCCGTAACCACTCCCAGTTCCGCCGCGATGCCGCTCGAGCCCGACATACCCGGGGTGACGCACGACTTCGGCGAGTGCCTGCTTCTTCTCGTCGGTGTCGAGCGCGGAGACTCGGCGTTCGCCCGTGCCGCAGCCAAGGCGATCCGCCGCATCGCGCGCAAGACCGACACTACCTGGATCGTCATCAATGGCTTCTCGCATCTGACCCGGCCCGGTCACGAATGCGACACCACGACGGCCAGAACCGTGCTTGCCCAGATCGCCGCACACCTGCGCGATCACGACTTCGCGGTACACATGATGCCATTCGGCTGGAACAAGACCTGGCGCATGGAACTACGCGACGGCGAGTGGGAGCAACGGATGACCCGCTTCCCGCCGATTCATGCCGACCGCAACGATCTCGCCCGGCTCGAGGCGTGAGAGCTGAACACTCGAGATCCGAGTCCCGCGCGTTGACGAGCCCGTGACCGCCGGGAAGTAGCGGGGCGCGAAGCGCACCTCCCACGAACCTGCGCGGTCTACGACGCGAGGAGTTTCCTGCGACGAAACCGGTCCCAGCTAGTCTGCGGGTTCGACTCGGAGACCGGGGAGCAGTCCGCTATTCGCGCGAACTCACCGAGAGAGGCGGTGCGGTCGATCGGAAAGTGCAGCCGGGCACGGGAGCGACGGCAAGGTGGCGGCACAGGATCAGCGCCCGTTCCCCCACCTCCACCTCGGTCAGTTGCACCGCCTCGCGGCCGCGCCGGTGCAGGAAGCGAATGTACAAATCGAGCTCCTCGAGTCCGAGACGGCCGCGCTCGTGCCCGGCGGCGACGGCGCACCGAAGGGCGACCCGAGCGGTCCGAACGGACCACCGCGGTCTGCCTCCTCCACCGCCGCTCAGGTGCGAGAATATTATTCTCGCATCAGGAAAGGATAGTCTCGCAACTGGGCGGACACGGCGACTCGAGAAACGATGACACACCGTTCTCCCGTACAGTGCACTCATGTTCTCTCCATATGACCGAGGACCGATGCGCCCGTGACCAGCCCGAGCGAGATTCCGGCCTGGAAGCAGCGCGCCGTCGAGCGCTCCCTACGCACCGCGAAGTTGCGGGCCGAGGAGCGCGTGCAGCGGTTTCTGGACGCCGCCCAGGCGATCATCACCGAGAAGGGCAGCACGGACTTCACCGTGCAGGAGGTGGTGGACCGCTCACGTCAGTCCCTGCGCAGCTTCTACCTCCAGTTCGACGGCAAACACGAACTGCTGCTCGCCCTCTTCGAGGACGCCCTGAGCCGCACGTCCGACCAACTGCGCGCCGCCGCCGACGGCCAGACCGACCCGCTGGACAAACTCCAGGTGGCCGTCGAGCTGCTGTTCGAGCTGTGCCGGCCGGATCCGTCGGCACAACGCCCGCTGTTCACGGATTTCGCACCGCAGCTGCTGATCTCGCTTCCCGATCACGTGAAGGTCGCGCACGCGCCGATGCTCGCGCTGTTCACCGAACTGATGGACCTGGCCAAGGACGCGGGCCAACTGCGCCCGGAGGTCGATTCGCGCCGGACGGCGGCCATGGTCATGCAGACCGTCATGTTCACCGCGCAATCCGCGGGAGCGTCCGACGACGAGACGCAGCATCCGATCACCGCATCCGAAGTATGGAACTTCTGCGCGCACGGTTTCGCTCGCGGCTGAGAATCTATTCTCTCAAAAGAGCTGAACTTACACTCGGGTGCATGCCTGATCTGTGGAGTGATCTCGTCTCCTGTCTCCACTTGTCCGCGACGCCCTCCGGCGACGAGGCCTGCCTCGAGGGCCGCAATCTGCGGTTGCCCTACAGCCGGGTGTCCGGTGGTCAGCTGCTCGGCCAATTCGTCCGGGCGGCCACCGCGGGCGTCCCGGACAAGTCGATCAAGTCCCTGCACACGGTGTTCGCGCGCGAGGGCCGCGTCGACGAGCCGATCCGCTACCGCGTACACCGCCATCACGCGGGCCGCTCCTTCGCCACGCTGTCGCTGATCGCCGAGCGGTCCGGCGGCGTCGTTGCGACCGCCTCGGTCTCCCCGCACGCCGAGGAACAGTGCAGTCCATCGCCGCGCCGCCGGAGCTGCGCCGGGGAACGATTCCGCTGGTTCTACACTGACCCCGCTCGGTGAGTGACGTTTAAGCTGGAATCGGACGGCCTATGCCCTGGCAGTAGGGAGCGGATGAACATCGCCAAAGCGCCTCAGCCGGAATACCGGCGGGCCTGCTTCGCCGATCTGGAAGACATCGCGGCCATCGAGGCCGAGGTGTTCGCCGAGCCGTACCTGTATCTGATGCTGCGCCAGCTGTTCGACCTGCACGGATCCGAATGGCTGGTCGTGGAGGTGGACGGCACGGTGATCGGTTACGCGCTGACCCTGGAGAAGAAGGGCCGGGCGTTGCTGTTCACCTTCGCGGTGGCCAAGAGGCACCAGGGCGGAGGGTACGGGCGCGGCCTGCTGAGCCGCACCCTGCAGACGTGCCGGAAAGTGGGAGCCGAAGTGGTGTACCTGACCGTGCGGCCGGACAATCAGCACGCGAGCAACCTGTTCAAACGAGCGGGCTTCGAGTTCGTCGAGCACGACGACCGGTATTTCGGCCCCGGCGAGCCCCGCGACGTTTTCGAATACCGGCTGAAAGGCCGACCGCTAGACTCGTGACATGGGGGAGATCTCGCCCTTCGTCGCATCCGTCTCGACTCGGATCACAAGGCGCGCCGACGAATACACCGCCGAACTCGATCGGGGTGAGCGCTCCGAGCAGACCGAACTGGAGCAGTTCGCCGCGCACGCCGAGGCTGTGCTGGCCGACTACGACCCGCCCAGCGCGCGGCGGCACTCCGATTCCCTGGTGTTCCGGCACCTGTACGCCGCCGCACGGCAACCGATACCCGACGAGGCCGGCTGGCGGGTGCCGAGCGCGATCCCGGCGGCGCTGCTGGCCGCGGAACTCGAATTCCGCGGCCCATTGCGGCTGAGCAGTCGGCAGAACACCATGCTGGCCGAGGTGTACGAGCAGTTGGGCGCCCAGCTCTCCGCGGCGCGTCTGCCCGGTCACGCCGCCCTCGCCTATCGCAGAGGCGCCGCGCTGTACCGGATGAACGAGGACGACGAAGCCCAGGACCGCTGCGGTCTGCGCTTGGCGCGGGCGCGCACGCTCGCGCTGCCGCCGGGCTGGCGGCGGTGGACCGGACAGCTGTCGTATGTGCTGTGCGGCTACGGGTACCGGCCGTTCTGGCTGCTCGGCTGGGTTGCGGTGCAGCTGGTGCTGTGCACCGTCGCCGCTTTGGCCCTGAACGGCAATCCCTCGCCCGCCGCCACCGTCTATACCTGCGTGACCAGCTTCATCAATCCCTTGGGCCCCGGTGACACCGAGGATCTGCGCCCGATCGCCCGGCCGTTGTTCGCCGTGGAAGCGTGGATGGGCACGGTTTCGATGTCGGTGTTCTTCGCGCTGCTGGTGCGCAAGTGGTTCCGGATGTAGCGCGACGCGGCACTACCATTCGGCGTCGAAAGCCCTGTGCCGCAGTGCGTCCAGCGTCGCGATGGCGATGCGGTTCTGCAACCGTGCGACGAGGGCGTTCCACTGGCGGGACAACCCGGGATCCGTCTGCAACTTCTGCCACAACGTCCGCATCGATGCCGGAGTGTGCGCTCCCGGCATCCACAATCCGGTGAGATCCTCCAGCACGGGGGCGAGGATGTCGGTGCGTTCGCGACTGTGCGAGGGGAAGCGGTCGGCCTCGGCCAGCGCGTCGGTGACGACGGTCAGCAGCCAGTCGTGCGCGGCCAGGTCCTCGCAGAACCGCTGCGCCTCATGCGGATCGGCCTCGTTGCGCACCCGCATCCGGACGGTGCGCACGGTGGCGTCCAGGTGCAGCTTGGCGGTGGGGCCCGCGCCACCCCCGATCCAGGCAACCCAGCGCAACCGGGTGGCGCCTGTCCGCACCGGCGGCTTCTGGTCCAGCCTGGTGTCGGCGCGCAGGCGAGCCAGCAGCCGCTCGCTGATGGAGGCCAGGTCCAGCGTCTCGGCGCCGACCGGACCGGTCAGATAGCCCTCGGCCAAAGCCTCGGGGCTGCCGCTTCTTTCGGGCAGGCGGCTGATGACCTCGGTCACGCCCTTGCGGCTGAGGTAGTGCGACCACGTCTGCCTGCGCCGGTTGGCCGCGCGGACCACCTGGGTGCGCGCACTGGACTGCAGCACGCGGCCGCCGGACAGGACCGCGCTGGTCGCCACGGTCCCGACGATGTGGGCGGTCTGCTCGCCCACGGCCAGATCGCAATCGACGCCGACCGCGGTGGTCGGCGACACCGCCAGCGTGCCCAGCCGCTCCCGCCAGCGCACCGTGCAGCCCGGCATGAGCGCCAGCAGATCGCAGGCCTCGGGTCCGGTCAGCGCGGTCGCCGACGGAAGCAGGCAGGTGCGTACTTCACCGAGCACGACCAAAGGCGTGGTCGAGGCCATATCAGGCTCCGTCGAGCAGCAGGTGCGAGAGCCGCTCGCTGACCGCGCGCGGCACCGGCACCGGTGGCACCTCGTCGCCGCCACGGGCGATGGTCTGTTCGACCACGTCGTCGTCGAGATCGAGATGGTCGAGCACCAGCCGCACCGCGTGCTCGATCCCGATGTACCGCTTGGGCAGCATCGACAAGGTCTTGTAGGCGGCGAACGGCGCGGCGGACGGATTGAGCCGCACCACCGGCGGAATGTCGTGCCAGCGGCGCGGCGTGAGATCTTCGCGACGCCATGGTTGCGGATCCACCACGGCGGCGCCGTGGTAGCGCAGCATGCCCAGCCGCAGCAGATGCCAGGCCGCGGCCAGGAACGGGCACGACCAGCGCGTCACCGCCACCCCGTCGACGACGTGCTTGCTCCACAGTTCCACGTCGAGAAAGATCGAATGCTCCCGGCGGCCGAATTCCTCCGGCGGCTGATAGATCCGTTGCCGCATGGCCTGGCCGCGTTCATCCTCGGAGGACCGCCGTCCGTTGCACAGCCAGCCCGACTCCGCGGTCGGCGGCCTGCGGCCGGTGCTCGGCGGCGCGGGCTCGGCGACGATGCGCGCGGCCACCGTCTCCGCCACGGGAATCGGCTCACCGAACGCCACACCGTCGACGAACCTCGAGGCCCGCCAGCAGGCGGACTCCCGGGCCAGATAGTCGATGACCAACCCGGCTTCGTCCGCGGCGCCCAGCAGCTTGGTGAGGATGGCGGCGGGGTCGGTGTCGGGCTGGAAGTAATCGTCGATCAGGTAGCAGGTGCTGACGCGGGCGTTCGGCCCGAACTGCACCTTGGCCGACTCGGTGAAGGCGGATACCAGCGGGACGATGCGGCGGAACTCCGCGCCGACCCGTTCGATGTCGGAGCTGATGTCGTTGAGATAGAAATGCCCGACCTCGATCGACAAGTGCGACAACGGGACCGGAGCGATTCGCGGCTGTTCGGTGGCCTCGCTGTAGCCCTGTGTTTCCCCCAACTACAGCCTCTCCCAGGTCGCGTTGTCGACCAGTCGTCGAGCGAGCTCGGCATAGGCCTGCGTGGTCTGCTCGTTGGCGATCTGGGCGTTGACGTCGGCGTCGAGAATGAGCTGTTCGCGCCGTTGCAGCACGGGCTCGATCGGGGTCGAGCCGAGCACCGCCGTCGTGCCCAGCCGTTTGGCGGTGGCCAGCCGCCGCAACGCGGTGTCCTGCTCTTGCAGCCACGCCGCCTGCGCCGGGCGCTGGGCGACACCGTCCCAGTTGGCGTCGGGCACCGCGGTGCGCACGTAACGCACCGACCCGAGCAACTCCTCCGGGTCGTGGCCGCACTCGGCTCCGGTCTTCAGCAATCCGTGCGAGCCGTACACCAGGCCGGCGGCGGCCAGGATGTGCTGGCGCGTCCAGCGGTGAAAGATCAACCATCGAGCGGTCAGCCCGCGCAGTTGCGGCAAGGCGGTCGCCTGCAACACGATCTGCAGCGCCGCGGAACGGCCCGCGCTCAGATCCACGAACACCACCCGGAACTCGTGATCCAGCGCGACCAGCAGTTCCGCGCAGCGCTCGACCACCGCGTCGTCGTCGGTGAGGAATTCGGCGCCGCCCTCGTCCCCCGGCAGTAGCGCCAGCCGTCCCGAGTTGGGGCCGATCCGGCGCAGTTCCGGCCGATCGGTCGCCGCGCCCACGTCGACGCGGGCGACGGTTCCGCTCTCGCCGAGCAAATAGGAATGCACGCCACCGCTGGGCACGCCGCGTTCGGCCGCGCCGATCTCGAACAGCGCGCCAGCCGTGGGTGAGCCGAGGTCGAAGTCGGCGTAGACGACGTTGAGGCCGGACCGGCACAGCCGGTAGGCGATGTTGCAACTGGTCACCGACCGTCCGGTGCCGCCCTTGTCGGAGGTGGAGAACACCAGCACGATGCCACCCCTACCGTGTCGCGTCCCTGCGGGCGTAGGCCAGTTCGTCGAGCTGGACCAACGCCTGGGTGGCCAGGCTGTAGGCGGGGCCGGGGCGTTCGCGCAGCACGCGGCGGGCCCGGTCGAGCGACTGCCGGATCCGGTTGATCGCCGCCTGTTTCGGCGAGCAATCCTGGCCCTCGACCTCCAGTTCCTCCTGATTGAGCAGATGCTCGGCCTCGCTGAGCAGGTCCACCGCGCGGGCGACCATCGCCTGCGAAGCCAGCGGCGGCTGCTCGAAGGTGCTGTACGCGATGACCAGGCACTCCATCATTCGCTCCGTGACGAACCAGGACGGCCCTTCCGTCCGTACCTCGCCCGCGCCGACCAGCCTGCCGATGTCGTCCCACAGACCGACCACCGAGCCGTTCCGCAGCACCCGCCGGTCGAGGTGATCCATCGCCGCCTCGGCGAGCTCCATCAACCGGTCGCGGGTGTCCACGTCCGTGCGCAGGCGCGCGGCATCCAGGCAGCGTTTGAGCAGCAAGGTCGCGAAATCCGGTACATACCAGATCAATCGGGATCCGTCGGCGGCGTCCTCGCTGCCGGCCAGGTTCAGTCGCACACCCGGGAAGTGCAGCGGCGCGGCCGGATCATCGCCCGTGAACCGGCTGGTGATGCGCCCCCGGCGGGCCAGCTGGTCGAGCACCGACACCGTGCGCGCCAGATCCTCGGTGCTCTCCCGGTAGACCAGGTCCTGGATGAGCACGGCGGCGACCACGAGACTGAAGTACTCCGATTCCTCGCCGTCGGAGGTACGCCACGGGATGTCCTCCAGCGGCCAGCGGCCACTGTCGAAGCGGGCGACCCTCCACCAGTAGTTGCGGGTCAGCTCGAAGCGCAACTGCAGCGCGTCGGCGAGCGTGCGCTGCTCGTCGGTCAGCAGATCGAGTTCGCGGATGCGCTGCGACGACAGGTCGCTGATGCCGTCCAGGGCCACGGCCGTGAAGTACAGGTACGGACGGGATTCGGCGTGCCCGGGCGTGCTGCTGACCCGGCCGGGCACGAGGTCGATGGGTTCGGCGCTGCGCACTATGCCCCAGCTCCATCCGCATTCGAACAGCCGCCCGTCGTCGGCGATATCGATCTCGGTGGTCTGGCTGAGCCTGACCTCGTTGGCCGCCTGCACCCGCAGGCGTTCCAGCTGTGTCGACAGCCGTTCGATGACCTCGTCGGACGGCGTGCGGGACTGATTGAGCATGTAGACGATCGACTGGCCGTATTCGGTCTTCGGTTCCGGTGTGTGGATGACGAAACTGCGGACCAGGCCCGCCATCGCGGCGGTGAGCCGCGCGCTGACCTGTTCGATCACCATGGGGATCCGCTCGCGCAGGTGGCGAGCCTCCAGCCGGACCTCGCCGCTGACGAAGCGCATGAATCCGCGCAGGAACCGCAGCGCCGCGATGCACAGACTCAACGACATCGAGTACGAGTCGACGACCTCCACCGCCTGCTGACCTGGGGTGAGCGGAGTGTCGTCGCCCGAGCGCAAGTAGGAGCCGCTGGCGAAGATCGGTTCTCCGTCGGGTCCGCTGTAGCGGCGCAGATAGTCCTCCACCAAGTCGACCAGGACGCTGCCGATGCGGGTCTCCTCACCGAACGGGGCGAGCGCGGACCGGACGTCGGGACTCATGTCGTTCGGCTGGTCCAGCGCGAACGCCGCGATCTCGGTAGCCGGATACAGCAGGCAGAGCAGTTGTTCGGCGTCGCTGATCGAGTTGGCGCCGTCGCGGCCGCCCCACGTCCACGTTCCGTTCCGATAGGAGTAGGCCAGCACCGCTCGCCACAGCTCGAGCAACTGCTGCCTCGGCCGATCCTCATCTTTCTCGGACCTCGCCCCCGCATTCGACCGGCGGCGCCGGACGTCGTTACCT
This sequence comes from Nocardia sp. NPDC004260, assembly GCF_053603155.1. Taxonomy (NCBI): domain Bacteria; kingdom Bacillati; phylum Actinomycetota; class Actinomycetes; order Mycobacteriales; family Nocardiaceae; genus Nocardia; species Nocardia sp. NPDC004260. Next base: position 82,286 of record NZ_JBSGEZ010000033.1, read on the forward strand.
AGAGTGTGCCCCGCGAATGTTCACTTAGTGCTGCGTTCCTCAAAGGTGGTAGATAAAGCGGCGGCGTAGGGTCCTTGGTTTCGGGGCGGGTCGGCCCCAGACCCATGGTCGCGCGCGGGCATT